>JAUSPL010000479.1 GCA_030656535.1 Gemmobacter sp. | reverse complement strand
GGGGTAGGTTGCCGCACCAACCCGTTAAGGACCGCAAGCCCGTGGTCGATGCGGGCGCCAGAAAACCCCACAGCCAGAAAGAACGGGGCCGCCACAGACCTTAGCGCCTTGTCGAAGTCGGTCGTCTCTTGTTCAGGAATCGGGAACAAACGGTCCGCCAGCAGCACCCGTGCCTGATCCGATATTGAATCGAAATCGCCAACAACTGCCCCGGGCGTGTGACCCAACCGCAAGGCCCTGTCAGCTCCACCGTCTACTGCCACAAGATATGGTGCGCGCGCCAGTGCACGCCGCAACCCAAGCGCCGAAACAGGCCCGCCGCCGACCAGCGTCACGCCGTGTTTTGATTGGACAATGGGGCTTTTCATCCCGACACTGTGGTCAATTAAGGCAGTCAAAGGCAACCGGGGACACAATCAATCCTTTAAATTACCTTTAACCCATCATGCTTTCGCACAGGATTAGGGTAAATTGGGAAACTGTTGAGCAAGGCAGAAAGCGAGCCTCCGATGGTTAATCAGAGCAAGATTCTTACGGTCTCTTATGGGACGTTCTCCTGCACGCTGGAGGGGTTCGACGACCCGTTCAATACGATGAAGGCTATCGCGGAGTATTTCCGTGACCTTGCCGCTGATGACCGGTATTTTGGCGCAGAGCCACCGACGCCAGATGCGGCGATGCTGCACAAGATTGCCGAGCGAGAGATCCATCGCAGGGTCGAGGCAAAGATACAAGACAATGGCGTGATCCTGAGGGCAGGAGAGGCAAAGGTCGTTTCCGCGCCGCAGCCCACACCAACATATCAGGCACCCATCTTGCAGGCAGAGGCGCTTGGTCCGACTGTTCCTGTCCCCCAACCGGCTGTGCCCACGTCGCCGCAGATGCCTGCTCCGGCACCAGTTGCTGTTGCGGCGCCTGCCCATAACCCTGCAGCGCTGAATGAGAGCGTTGCGGCGAAACTGGCCCGCATCCGCGCAGCCGTTGATCGTGGCCGTGCATCTGCCATGATTGCGGCCGTGGACAATCTTGATGATGCCGATGACATGATGCCGGGGGCTGTGCGCCCGATCAATCAGTCCTTCGCCGCAAGTGTCGAAGCCATGGACGATTTCGCGGCAGTGGAGCCGTCAGGTGCCGACATCACGCCGGTGGTCGTCGTTGATCTGGCCCCAAAAGACCTGGGTGCGATGGACAGGACTCTGGCCGATCTGGAGCAAGTGTCCGATCCGATATCCAGTGTTGCGCCAGATCAGATCGCAAACCTGGCCGAACGCCCCACGGAGGACTGGATCGAGGAGGAAGCAGCCCAGACTTCCGATGCTGAACCGCTTGACGTGTGGATTGAAGCCCCCGCCGATCTTGCGTCCAAACCACTGGCTGGTCCAGGCGACGCGCAAGATATGGACTATGTCGATGACCTTCCCGAGATGCAGCCCGATGCGCCGGTTGACCTGAATGCTCTTGCCGACGATCTGCCGGAAGACCACGCCCCAGAAGAGTCCGAGATCGACTTTGCCGCCTTGATGGGCGCGTTGTCAGCAGAGCAAACCCCAGCATCAGACCCCAAGGTTGCGTTAGCGTCTGAACCTTATCCTGCGCAGGATGCGGCGGAAACGTCGCAGGCACTGCTGGCTGGCATGATCGACGACACCACGGCCAGTGCAGATGTCAATATTGACCTTTCCGGTTTGACCTTCCCCTCTGATCCTGCCGCGGAAACTGCGGCAAATGCGGAGGATACAGGCGATCTGCCGACAGCGCCGGATGTGACCGATCACGACGGTGTCATGAACGAATTGGACCTTTCCCCCGAAGACGATCTTGCGCCGACGGACTCGGCTGACATTGGTGTCGATTCGATCTTTGCGGATGACGGGCTGGACAAGGTTTCCGCGGCCGATGTCCCGTTCTTGCAAGACGAACCCGCAGCCCCCGAAGAAAGCGCTGATCCGAGCGAAGCAGCCAGCAGCGCTCCGGTGATGCCGACCCGTGCCCGCGTGATCAAGGTGCGCCGCGTTCAGCGCAGCGTCGAAACTGCGCCGGAACCGGTCAATGAAGCCCCGACAAATCCGACGCCGTTCGAGTCTGGCCTGTCGCCCGAGGCCGAAGACGATCTGTCGCGGGAACTCGCTGCGCTGGAAAATGAAGTCGCCGGTGGCCCGTTGGTCGAGCCACCTTTGGTTTCCGCACCCCCTGCAATGGTGCGCCCCATGCGTCCGTATATTGACCGTCCCGCCGCACAGGCGGTCCGGACGCCAGTCCCAGAGGCGCCCGCAGCCCCCGAGCCAATTGCGCGCGAGGTACCCCCTGCGGACGCCGTTGCCACCGATGACAACACAGCCGCTGACCGAAGCCTAACCGGACGTCGCGCCGCTTTGGCGCAGGTGTCAGAGGGTGGCGATGCTGCCGTGACGCGGTTGCTCAAGCAGACCAACGCTGAAATGGAAGGCTCGGACACGCGCCGACGGGCGGCAACCATTGCGCATCTGAAAGCGGCTGTTGCTGCCACTGTGGCAGAAAGACTGGCCCCCAAGACCTCGGACGGTACCGGCAGCCCGGACCGCGCTGACCCCTATCGCGATGATCTGGCCCAGGCGGTACGTCCGCGTCGGCCCCTGGCAGTGCCATCAGGCAACACAGTCACCCAAGGCGCGCGCCGCGCCGAGGGCGCTGATCGCGTGCCCCCGCTGGTATTGGTGTCAGAGCAACGTATTGACGTGCCATCGGCCCCGGCCCCAAGCCCGGTACGTCCACGCCGGGTTTCATCCAGTGCGCTCGCACTGGAGCAAGAAGACGATATCGAGGCCGTGTCCACGGTCATGGTCACGGCCAGCTTTTCAGATTTCGCACATCGGCTTGGTGCCACAGTCTTGCCCGACCTGATGGAGGCCGCCGCCGCCTATGTTGTTGTGGTCGAAGGGCGTGAAGGCTTTACCCGACCGCAGTTGATGCGTCTTGTGGCAGACTTCATAGGCGAAACAAGCTCTGTCAGCCGTGAAGACGGCTTGATCAGTTTTGGCAGGTTGCTTCGTGACGGTCGGATCGAGAAAACAAGGCGGGGCCAGTTCAGCATCCCCTCCACGTCACACGTTGTGGCCGAGGCCCGCAAGCTGGCAGGCTGACCCGGACCAAACCCCAGGATCAGGCGGAGGGCCCTTTTGGGCCTTCCGCCTTTTTCGTTTCTGTAGTTGCCGCATTGGGGTCGGGTTGCGCAACGCCGCGAAACACGATCTTGAACGGCAGGGCCCACAAGAAACCCAATACCACATAGACCAGAAGCTCGGCCCACATCGGCGGGCGGTCCAGTGCGTTGACCACGCTGACCGCCACCACGATATAAAGTGGCAGGCCAACAAGCAGGATCAACAATGACAGCCGCTTGCGGGTGCGGTATCCCAGCGCCATCAGTTCAATCCGCGAAAGGGTCAGTGACAAGGATCGTGTCGTCACGCTCTGGCGAGGTTGACAACAGCGCGACCGGGCACTGGATCAATTCCTCGATGCGGCGCACGTACTTGATCGCAGCCGCCGGCAGGTCGGCCCACGACCGTGCCCCAGCGGTGGATTCGGACCAACCCGGCATTTCCTCATAGATAGGGGTCACGCGGTTTTGCAGGTTCGCCGCCGTCGGCAGGTAATCCAGCTTCTCGCCGTCCAGATCATAGCCGATGCAGATCTTCAGGGTCTCAAAGCCGTCCAGCACATCCAGTTTTGTCAGGGCGATGCCCGACACGCCCGACGTGGCGCAGGTTTGACGAACCAGCACGGCATCAAACCAACCGCAGCGCCGCTTGCGACCTGTCACCGTGCCGAACTCGTGCCCGCGTTCGCCCAACCGTTCGCCATCGGCATCAAACAGCTCGGACGGGAACGGACCCTCGCCGACCCGCGTGGTGTAGGCCTTGACGATGCCCAGCACGAAATCAATCGCGGTTGGTCCAAGCCCGGTTCCCGTTGCAGCCATACCGGCAAGGGTATTTGACGAGGTCACAAAGGGATAAGTCCCGAAATCGACGTCCAGCAGCGCGCCTTGTGCACCCTCGAACAGGATGCGTTTTCCCGCGCGGCGGGCGTCATGCATGACCTTCCAGACCGGTTTTGCGTAGGGCAGGATCTTTGGAGCAACCTCCATCAGCAGTGCCTTGAGCGCGACCGGGTCGACCGGTTCAAGCCCAAGACCTGCGCGCAACAGGTTGTGATGGCCCAGCAAGCGCCCGATCCTGAGATCCAGCGTCGCTTCGTCGGCAAGGTCAGCGACCCGCACGGCGCGACGGCCAACCTTGTCCTCATAGGCCGGGCCGATACCGCGGCCAGTGGTGCCGATCTTCGCGACCCCGGTCTGACCCTCGCGGGCACGGTCCAGCTCGCCGTGAACCGGCAGGATCAACGGGGTGTTTTCCGCGATCATCAGATTGTCAGGGCTGACGTCAACGCCTTGTCCGCGCAGCTTTTCGATTTCCGACAGCAGGGCCCAGGGGTCAAGGACCACACCGTTGCCGATCACCGACAGTTTGCCGCCACGCACGATACCCGATGGCAGCAGCGACAGCTTGTAGACCACGCCATCGATGACCAGCGTGTGGCCCGCGTTGTGGCCGCCCTGAAAGCGCGCGATCACATCGGCACGCTCGGACAACCAATCAACGATCTTGCCCTTCCCTTCGTCGCCCCACTGGGCGCCTACGACGACGACATTGGCCATGTACAGTCCCTCTGGAAGAAAACCCGCGACCATATAGACAGACAGGGCAGGGGGGGAAACAGCTAAATCGTCTTTCTTGCAACCATCCGGCGCGGGATGTCCCTTGTCGGCGCAACGGACGCTGGACAGATGCCTGTGCAATTGGCACCAATGCGAAGTTCATGACAGGAGACCAAAATGCCATTTCTGTTGCGCTGGATCGGGGCCTTCGCCCTGTTGTCACTGACTTGGAACCCGACCGAGTGGAACTTTGTCACCTGGAGCATGAAGAACTACAGCACCCAGTTGCCGTTGACAGTGTTGCTGGGTCTTGTGGCGCTTGTGGCCTACGTCGTCTATCTGCGTGCCACCCTGCGCTCGATAGGGCCGCTAGGGGTGCTGCTGGTTGTGGCCCTGTTCGGTGCCCTGATTTGGGTGCTTGTCGATTGGGGCGTGCTTGAAACGAAAAACTCGGCCATGAATCAGTGGATGGGGATCGTCATGCTGTCCTTGGTGCTGGGAATCGGCTTGTCATGGTCGTTCGCACGGCGCCGTCTGTCTGGGCAGGCCGACGTCGATGATGTCGATGAATGACAGGTCATGGGGCTGATCGTGCCGTGTGTCTGGTCCGAGTACATCCAGGCTGCGGGGCAGCGATTGCTGGCACATTGTCGATAGGAACCGGGCCTGCAGACCCGGCCATGCCTCGGGGCATTGTGACAGGCCTCAGGTCGCGCGGCACACCGGCATGACCCGGCTCCGACCCAAGTTGACGGGCCTGCATCACGTCGCGCTCATCGTATCGGACTATGCCATATCCCGTGC
>JAUSPL010000469.1 GCA_030656535.1 Gemmobacter sp. | reverse complement strand
GATCAGGCATGACATCAAAAGACGCGGACCTTCGTGGATTTCGATAAAACCCCGCAGCTTTGGCAGCCGATTGGCGTCGATCGCAAAACCATCCTCCCACAAACGCAAGACCGGAAAAACCGCGTCACCCAGATGCAAGCTGAGCCGACGGGCGCGTGCGCCACTGCGCTTTTTCGCGCGGGCCAGATTGTCGCGCACTTCCTGTGGCAGATGTTCAAGCATGACGATTCCCTCGACTCCCTGAATTAACTGTGCGCTATCACACGCAAAAATCAAGTTAACCGTCGCGCGTAACGATTCAGTGTCGCCACAGTGCCCGGAACGCAACTAGGGCCTGCGCGTTTACGCACCATGGCTGCGCAGGGGGTGGGGTATGTCTCCACGCCATACCGGCCTAAGGTTATTACCTGATCGGCCACGGAGGTTTGCGGAATGGGACAGTTGGTAAAGGGGGTCTGGGACCCTTCCTGGTACGATACAGATAGCACGGGCGGGCGGTTCAAGCGCGATGCGACGTCGTTTCGCAACTGGGTAACGCCGGACGGCGCGCCGGGACCAACGGGTTCAGGCGGCTTTGTTGCAGAAAGTGGCCGGTATCATCTGTATGTTTCCTACGCTTGCCCTTGGGCGCACCGGACCTTGATCTTTCGTGCCCTCAAGGGGTTGGAGTCGCATATCGGTGTGTCGGTCGTGCATCCTGACATGCTGTCGGATGGCTGGACCTTTGACAGGGGCTACGACGGGGCGACAGGCGACAGGTTGTTTGGCCTGCCCTTCTTGCGCGACGTGTACACGCGGGCTGTCCCCGATGTTTCGGGCAGGGTCACGGTGCCCGTACTTTGGGATACCAAGACCGGGTCCATTATATCCAACGAATCGTCGGAATTGATACGCATGTTCAATTCGGCCTTTGACCATCTGACCGGCAACCAGACCGACTATTGGCCCGCCCCCCTGCGCCCGCAGATCACGTCTTTGAACGACCGGATTTACCCCGGGCTGAACAATGGGGTTTACCGGGCCGGTTTTGCGACCAGCCAAACCGCCTATGACGAGGCGGTGACCGAGGTCTTTGCAACGCTTGACTGGTTGGAGGGCCTGCTGGCAGACCGGCGCTATCTGACCGGAACTCAGATTACCGAGGCGGATTGGCGCTTGTTTACCACGCTGGTGCGGTTTGATCTGGTTTACCATCTGCATTTCAAATGCAATCGGCGCAGGTTGATCGATTATCCAAATCTTTGGGCCTACACGCGCGAGCTGTTCCAGGTTCCGGGTGTCGCCGACACGGTGCATTTCGATCACATCGTGCGACACTACCATTATAGCCACGACAGCATAAACCCCCACCGGATCATTCCGATCAACCCTTTGCCAGATTTCAGTGCCCCGCACGGCAGGGGCTGACAGGCCCCCTCCTTTCGCACCAAGCATCGAGGGGCGCACGCATTTCAAAACTGGGTCTGGCCTTGCGACCCGGACTCAGGGCGGAACGGGGTGGCAAGAACAGATGACGGCGCTTCGCACTTGGCCAATCCGTGGTTGCGGCACCGCTCTTGGCACCCTGACATGCGTTGAAGCCTCCGTGTAGAAACCGCCTTTCTGTGCAGCAACAAGACGCGACGTTGCACAATCGGATCGAATCGGGTTGAAGCGTTACCACGGGCTGAACTTTGGGGACTTTCAAATGCGCGATCATGGCGGCGGTGTGGATGCTGCGGCAGCGCAGTTTGGCGGGGAGCGCGGCGACTGGATCGACCTGTCGACGGGAATCAACCCTGCCCCCTATCCATTGCCCCGGTTTGACCCTGACTGCTGGACCGCCCTGCCCGACCGCGCAGCGTACACTCAGCTGGTGAACGCTGCCCGGGCGTTTTGGCAGATCCCCGAATCTGCATCCATTATCGCAGCACCCGGAGCATCCGCGCTGATCGCGCGCCTGCCGGCGATTCACCCGCCCGGACGCGTGCAAATCAATGGCCCCACCTATAACGAGCATGCGGCAAGCTATTCCGACCACGGCTGGACCATCGTCACGGACCGTGCCGATGTGCGGGTGGTCGTCCATCCCAACAATCCGGATGGCCGGTTGTGGCAAACACCGGACGCCGACGATGATTGGGCGCTGACGATGACCGTCATAGACGAAAGCTTCTGCGACGTGATGCCCGAGGCAAGCTTGATCGACCATACAGCCCGCAGGGGCACGATCGTCTTGAAAAGCTTTGGCAAGTTCTGGGGGTTGGCGGGGCTGCGGCTGGGGTTTGCCATCGGCGATCCCGATCTGATCGCACAACTGGACAGACGATTGGGCCCATGGGCCGTCTCGGGCCCGGCAATTGCGACCGCGACCCAGGCGCTGAGGGATGCGGACTGGGCCGAAGCCACCCGCGCAAGATTGACCCGGGACGCTGCACGCCTTGACGCGGCGATGATCGCGTGCGGGGCAAGTGTGGTGGGCGGGACAACCTTGTTTCGTCTCTACGACACTGCAAATGCCGAACGCTGGCAGCGGCATCTGGCCAGTCACCGGATCTGGTCCCGGCGCTTTCCCTATTCGGAACGCTGGCTGCGACTTGGACTGCCTGCGTCGACCCAGTGGGACCGGATTGAAACCGCACTGGCGACCATCGCATGAGCGCGACACTGCTTATCCCGGCGTTGCTTCTGGACGCGGCCTTGGGCGAACCCAAATGGCTGTGGGATCGCTGGCCGCATCCAGCCGTCATGATCGGGCGGGTCATCAGCGCACTGGATGCGTCGCTGAACAAGGGGGAAAGCCGGCGGGCAAAAGGCGTCCTTGCGGTCGGCATCCTTGTACTTGGTGCAGCGGGAACAGGCTATTTGATCGCAGCGATACCGGATTTCGGCATCCTTGAGGTAATCTG
>JAUSPL010000467.1 GCA_030656535.1 Gemmobacter sp. | reverse complement strand
GGGCGTGATCTTGTCTGACGTGCATGCGGGCAGCCCGTTCAGGGCTGCGGGCCTGCGATCCGGGGATGTGGTTGTGCGGCTGGACGGTGCGCCGGTCAATTCACCCCAAGAGATGATGTTCCGGTTGTCGGCACGCGGCGTTGGCGGCACCGTCGGGGCAGAGTACCTGCGCGATGGCCAGACCATGCACGCCAACGTTCCGCTGATTGCGCCGCCCGATAGCCCGCCGCGTGACCAGCGAACGATTGTGGGTAATGTGGTGCTGCGGGGGCTGCAAGTGGCCCGGCTGAACCCTGCTGTCATGGCCGAACTTGACCTGTCGTTCGAGGCAGATGGCGTGGTGGTGGTCGACGCCACCGATCTGGCGATGCAAGCGGGGCTGCAGAGGGGGGATGTGTTGCTGGCCATCAACGGGGCGCGGATCGAGGACCCGTCTGACGTTGACCGGGCGGCGCGCGCGCAGGTTCGGTTGTGGGAAATTGACCTGATCCGGGGCGGGAATCGGCTTCGCCTGCGCTTTCGGGTCTAGGTTGGACCTCTGCGGGTCAGAACTGGTGCGATTGGCGGGGGCAATTTTGCGGGGATGGCCCCCGTGGTCGGACCAAGCCCTTTCGCGCGCGCGTGCGGCAGGGTAGATTGGCGGCATGCCTGATCTGTTCGATACCCCCTCTCTTGGTGCTGACGCGCCGCGCCCGCTGGCCGACCGCTTGCGGCCGCGCAGCCTGTCCGATGTGATAGGGCAGGGTCATGTGCTGTCACCGGAAGGGCCGCTGGGGGCGATGCTTGCTTCGGGCGCACTGTCGAACCTGATCTTGTGGGGGCCGCCGGGGGTGGGCAAGACCACGATCGCGCGGTTGCTGGCAGAAGGCACTGATTTGGCCTTTGTGCAGATCAGCGCGATCTTTACCGGCGTGCCTGACCTGCGCAAGGTGTTCGACACCGCGCGTCTGCGCCACCAGCAAGGCCGTGGTACCCTGTTGTTCGTGGATGAGATCCACCGCTTCAACAAGGCGCAGCAGGACGGGTTCTTGCCTCACATGGAGGATGGCACGATCACATTGGTCGGGGCCACCACGGAAAACCCTTCTTTCGAGCTGAATGCCGCGCTGTTGTCGCGCTCGCAGGTGATCGTGCTGGAGCGTCTGACGCTGGCCGATCTGGAACGCCTGGCGCAAAGGGCGGAGCAGGATCTAAGCCGCGCTCTGCCCCTCAAGGCCGAGGCGCGCGAGGCGTTGCTTGAGATGGCGGACGGCGATGGGCGCGCCCTGCTGAATCTGATCGAGCAGGTCATGGCGTGGAAGCTGCCCGCGCCTCTGGACCGCGATGCCTTGGCGGCGCGGCTGATGCGACGGGCGGCAAAATACGACAAATCGGGCGAAGAGCATTACAACCTGATCTCGGCCCTGCACAAATCAGTCCGAGGGTCCGACCCCGACGCGGCGCTTTATTGGTTCGCACGGATGCTGGAAGGTGGCGAAGACCCCAGGTTTCTGGCCCGCCGTATCACGCGGATGGCGGTCGAGGATATCGGGCTGGCCGACCCGCAGGCGCAGTCGGTCTGTCTGGATGCATGGAACACCTACGAACGGCTTGGGTCGCCAGAGGGCGAATTGGCACTGGCGCAGGCGCTGGTCTATCTGGCGTTGGCGCCCAAATCGAATGGGGTCTATACGGCGTACAAGGCCGCGCGTGCCGAAGCCAGGCGAAGCGGGTCTGAACCCCCGCCGCTGCATATCCGCAACGCGCCGACCCGGATGATGAAGGACATGGGCTACGGTGCCGGCTATGCCTATGACCACGACGCCGAGGACGGTTTCTCGGGCCAGGACTATTTTCCCGAAGCCATAAAGCGACCCGTGTTCTATGCGCCCCCTGAAAGGGGCTTTGAGCGCGAGCTGAAAAAGCGGATCGAGTATTTCGCAAAGCTGAGGGCGCGGCGCGGGGCAGGGTAGGGGCCGTTGGCGTGGTTATTTCGGTTGGTTACCTGCTGTCACAGGGCCTTTGGTTGACAACCAGGGCGGTCCGCGACATGGAGACAGCATGATCTGGACCCTGTTTCAAGTGGCGCTTGGTGGCGCAATCGGCTCGGTCGCACGGTTCGTGACCACGACTGTGGCTATGCGTGCTTTTGGGACAGGGTTTCCCTATGGGACGATTGTGGTCAACGTGGCCGGGTCGTTTGCGATGGGGCTGGTGTTTGTGTGGCTGGCGGAACGGGATCAGCTGCGGCATGCGCCTTTGGTGATGGCTGGGGTCCTGGGCGGGTTCACGACGTTTTCGGCGTTTTCGCTGGATGCGTTCAGACTGTGGGAACAAGGGGCTGCCGGTTTGGCGGTGGTCTATGTCGGGGGCTCGGTGGTTTTGTCGCTGCTGGCTCTGGGGGCCGGGGTGCTGGCCATGCGTGGGGTGATGGGATGAGCAGCGTACAAACGTTGACAGTGGCCGAGGCCGAGGGCGAGCAGCGTCTGGACCGTTGGTTCAAGAGGCGGTTTCCGCATGTGACGCAAAGCATCGTGGAAAAGATGTGTCGGACCGGGCAGGTCCGGGTGGACGGCGCACGGGCCAAGGCCTCGGACCGCGTGACCCCCGGAATGCAGATACGGATTCCGCCGTTGCCGGATGTCAACGCACCCGCAGTGGTCCGCCCGAAAGAAGCGATGTCATCGGACGATGCGCGCATGATTCAAGAAGCCGTCCTGTGGAAGGATCAGCATCTGATCGTGCTGAACAAGCCTGCGGGCCTGCCGTCGCAGGGGGGCTCGGGACAAACTGATCGCCACGTGGACGGCCTGACCGAGGCGCTGATGTTTGGCTATAAGGAACGGCCCAAGCTGGTGCACCGGCTGGACAAGGACACCAGCGGCATCCTGGTGTTGGCGCGCACGGACCGGGTGGCGCGCGGCATGTCCGAGGCATTCCGCGAGCGCGAGACCCGCAAGATCTATTGGGCGGTGGTGGCAGGTGTGCCCAGCCCTCGCATGGGCACAGTGCGGTTCGGGCTGGTCAAGGCGCCCGGGCGCGACGGTGAAAAGATGCTGTGCGTGCATCCGGCCAAAGTCGATCAGACCGAAGGCGCCAAACGTGCGACCACAGACTACGCGCTGCTGGATGCCTTGGGGTCACGGGCGTCCTGGGTTGCGCTGGTGCCGATCACCGGGCGCACACACCAGTTGCGCGCGCACATGGCCGAAATCGGACATCCGATCGTCGGAGACGGCAAATACGGCGGATCCGGCCAAGAGAATCTGGGCGACGGATGGGGCGCGCAACTGGGCGGCGACATCAGCCGCAAGCTGCATCTGCACGCGCGAAGCCTGTCATTCGTGCATCCGGTGACAAAGGAAAGAATGACCTTCACTGCGCCGCTGCCACCTCATATGGCCAAGACTTGGGCAACAATGGGCTGGAATGTCCATGACGTCCCCGCCGATCCGTTCGAGGATGCATGATGCATCTGATGGTCCGTGACGTCGAGAGCACGGTGGTTGACAGTCCTGCGCAGATCGTCGGTGCATCGGGCGCGGCCAGCAGGCCGCTGCAGTCCCGGCGGCAAAGACGGTCGGGACGTTCCCAGCTTTCGTTGCCTGCTGCAATGGCGCAGCGTGCGCCCAACCCCAGCGCACAGGGCCGGTTGACATCGGCTGGTCAGATCATTCGCAGCCTTGCCACCGCATCGCCGGTGGCGGTCGCGCCTTGGGGGCATGCATGACCGCGTGGAAGGCCAAGCGTTTCTGGAAAGAGTCCGCAGCTATGCCCGAGGCTGCCGGATTTGGCGTGCGGCTGGACGGGCGGGCGGTCAAGACCCCGGCCAAGTGCGCCTTGGTGATGCCCACCCTTGCGATGGCGCAGGCTGTGGCTGCCGAATGGGATGCGCAGACCGGGGAAATCAAGCCCGAAAGCATGCCCGTGACGCGCTCGGCCAACGCGGCCATCGACAAGGTTGCCGTACAGCATGACGAAGTGGTTGCCCTGATCGCGGCCTACGGCGAAACCGATTTGCTGTGCTATCGGGCAGAACATCCTGCCGTTTTGATCGAACGACAGGCGGCGGCTTGGGACCCGGTGCTGGAGTGGGCTGAAACAGGGTTGAACGCGCCCTTGCGGGTCGGGCAGGGCGTGGTTTTTGTCCCGCAACCACCCGAAAGCTTGTCCCGTCTGACGGCGTTGGTCAAAGGGTTCACCCCGTTTGGTCTGACGGCGCTGCATGATCTTGTGGCGCTCTCGGGCTCATTGGTGCTGGGTTTGGCGGTCGCCGCGGGTCGGTTGCCCGCCCAGGTTGCATGGGACATGTCGCGCATGGATGAGCGGTGGCAGGCGGAACAGTGGGGCCGCGACGAAGAAGCCGAGGCTGCCGAAGCTTTCCGGTATCAAGGCTTTACCCACGCCAGCCGATTCCTTTTGCTATGCGGGCCGGGCGCCTGTGGCGACCTTGGGTCAACTGCATGACGATGTTGCTGGGCTTTGGCCCGAAACGGGAACAAGATTCGCTGAGCGCCGCATATATTGAAGATGCCGGACAAAAACATGGCGCTTCTGATGCCGTGTCTTGACGTGGTTCCGGTAATCGGCACAGACTGAATGACACTCAGCGGGCTTCGGCCTCTGCAGTTTCGCTCTCTCGGCCCGGAAGGGTCGTAATAAAAGCCGCCTGAAATCGGGCGGATACTCAGGAAGAGGTACGCATGAAAAAATCCGTATTCCTTGGCACGCTTTCGTTGGCCGCCCTTGCGGGTGGTCTGGCGTCTGCTGCCACGCTAGATGACGTAAAGGCACGGGGCGTGCTGAACTGCGGCGTCTCGACGGGCGTCAACGGTTTCTCTGCCCCGGATGCTTCGGGTGAATGGCAAGGGTTTGACGTGGCCGTGTGCCGCGCTGTTGCTGCGGCCGTGCTGGCCGACCCCAAGAAAGTGAAGTTCGTGTCGACCACTGGCCAGACCCGCTTCACGGCGCTGGCCTCTGGCGAAATCGACATTCTGTCCCGGAACTCGACCTGGACGTTCTCCCGCGATGTGGACTTGAAGTTCACGTTTGCTGGCGTCAACTACTATGACGGTCAGGGCTTCATGGTCAGCAAGGCTTTGGGCGTTTCGTCGGCCAAGGAACTGGACGGGGCTACCGTCTGCATCCAGACCGGCACGACGACGGAACTGAACCTGGCGGACTATTTCAAGTCCAACAACATGAGCTATGAGCCGGTTCCGATCGAAACCAACGCCGAAGCCCAGCAGCAGTATCTTGCTGGTGCCTGTGACGTTTACACCACGGACGCCTCGGGCCTTGCCGCGACCCGCGCCACCTTTGCGGATCCGGAAAACCACATTGTTCTTCCTGAAATCATCTCGAAAGAGCCGCTCGGGCCGATGGTCCGTCACGGTGATGACCAGTGGTCGGACATCGTGATGTGGACCCTGAACGCGCTGATCGCTGCCGAAGAGTACGGCGTGACTTCGGCCAACATCGAAGAACTGGCAAAAGGCACCAACAACCCGGAGATCAACCGTCTTCTGGGCACAGAAGGTGACTTGGGCGCGATGTTCGGGTTGGACAAGGAATGGGGAAAGCGCGCGATCCAGGCCGGCGGCAACTATGGCGAGATCTTTGCGGCGAACATCGGGGAATCGACCCCGATCGGCATCGCACGCGGTTTGAACGCGCAATGGACCCAAGGTGGTCTGCTGTACTCCCCGCCGTTCCGCTAAGCCGAAGACGAAAAAGGGCGCGCTGCGGCGCGCCCTTTCTCAAAGACGACGATAATTTCGTCTGACCCTTGTCCACATCTGGACAGGTGAGCGCAAAGCGTCTGGTCGGGCACAGGGGGTATAAAATGGTCGCTACTTCCGAACCGCCGAAAGCATCCTTTCGGCTGAGCATGCTTATTTACGATACACGGTACAGGTCGCTGACCATTCAGGTCGTGTTCCTGATGCTGTTCATGGCAGGTGCCGCCTGGCTGATCGACAACACGATCCAGAACCTTCGCGCGCTTGGCAAAGATTTCAATTACGGGTTCCTGTCAGTCCGCGCAGGCTATGACATCAACCAGATGCTGGTGCAGTATTCCAACGACAGCAGCCACGCGCGGGCGATGCTGGTCGGGCTGCTGAACACGCTGTTCGTGGCCTTTCTGGCGTGCATCACGGCCACAGTGATTGGCGTGATGGCCGGGATCTTGCGCCTGTCAAAGAACTGGGTCGTCGCGCGCCTGATGACCGTCTACATCGAAGCGTTCCGGAACGTTCCCCTGCTTTTGTGGATCATCGTGATCTTTGCGATCATGACGGAAAGCATGCCTCCGCCGAATGCGTTCCGCGGTGACGACGCGGCGTCCTCGATGCTGCTTTTCGATTCCGTGGCGATCACCAATCGAGGCGTGTATGTGCCAGAACCCCTGTTCGGCCGCAGCCTTGGCAATATCGATATCGGCATATTTCTGATCAGTGTCGATCTGCTTGCCATCATCGCTGTGATCACACTTTCCGTGATGGCAAACCGGGCCCTGCTGCGCAATGCACTGCGTGTCCAGGAGGCGACCGGCCTGCGCCCGACCACTTGGTGGAAGACCATTTTGATCCTGATTGCGCCACTGGTCGCACTATTGGTCGCGTTGGGATTTCACTTTGGCTATCCAGAGCTGCGCGGATTCAACTTTGTCGGCGGGACGCATATGCGCAACTCACTGGTGGCGTTGTGGCTGGCCTTGTCGGTTTATACGGGCGCTTTCATCGCTGAAAACGTGCGGTCGGGCATTCAGGCAATTTCGCACGGGCAGTCCGAGGCGGCGTTCGCGCTTGGCCTGCGGCCCGGCAGGACAATGAGTCTTGTCGTCTTGCCGCAAGCCATGCGGGTTATCATTCCACCGCTGATCTCGCAGTATCTCAACATCACCAAGAACACATCGCTGGCCATTGCTGTTGGCTATATGGACCTGCGGGCAACTTTGGGCGGGATCACTCTGAACCAGACCGGGCGCGAGCTTGAGGCAATGTTGCTGATGATGCTGATCTATCTGATCATCAGCCTGATGATCTCGAGCGCGATGAACCTGTACAACCGCAGTGTCCGGCTGAAGGAGCGCTAAGATGACCCGCACCATCGCCTACGTCCGCAACCAGATGCAAGGCCAGGAGCCACCTCCGGTCAGCCAGATAGGTGCCATCCGCTGGATGCACGAAAACCTGTTTTCCGGTCCGCTGAACTCTATTCTGACAATCCTTTCGGTCCTGTGCGTCGGCTGGATCGCGCAGCACATCGGTCCGTGGTTTTTGAACGCGGTCTGGAATGCTGACAGTCTGGCAGAGTGTCGGCAGATCCTGCAAGGCGAGACCGGAGCCTGCTTTGGGGTCATCAAAGATCGCTGGCATCAGTTGTTGTACGGTTTTTATCCGCAAGACAGCTATTGGCGGCCCAACCTTGCAGCGGCGCTTTTGCTGGTGGCGCTGGCACCGCTGTTGTTTCCTGATGTGCCACGCAAACTGATCTGGTTTTCGCTGCTCTATCCGGCGGTCGGGTTCTTTTTGCTGTGGGGCGGGTCAATCTGGCCGCCTCTGGTCGCGCTTGCCGGGCTTGCGGTAGGGTTTGCCGCCTATGCGGCGCTGATCAAGACCAGCAGTCTTGCGGCAACCATTGCAGCCATCATCGTGCCCATCTTGTGGTGGTTGTTCGTCAGCGGACCCTTGGGCGATGCTTTGGCGCAGGCCACGCCGGGCCTTGGCCTGCGGTCGATCGGATCTGATGAGTTTGGCGGTTTCATGCTGTCAATCATCATCGGGGTGACAGGGATTGCCCTGTCGCTGCCCTTGGGGATCTTGCTTGCGTTGGGGCGCAAGTCCGATCTGCTTTTGGTCAAGGTGATCTGTGTCGGGTTCATCGAGTTCATCCGTGGCGTGCCGCTGATCACGCTGCTGTTCACCGCTTCTTTGCTGCTGAACTACTTTTTGCCGCCGGGATCGAATTTCGACATCATCTTGCGGGTCATCATCATGGTGACGCTGTTTGCGGCGGCCTACATGGCCGAAGTCATCCGGGGTGGCCTGGCTGCCCTGCCGCGCGGGCAATACGAAGCAGCGGATGCACTGGGCCTGGACTACTGGAAAGCGCAGCAGCTGATCATCATGCCGCAGGCGTTGAAAATTTCGATTCCGGGCATCGTGGGCACCTTTATCGGGCTGTTCAAGGACACAACCCTGGTCGTGTTCATCGGCCTTCTGGACCCGATCGGCCTATCCAGCGCCATCCGTGCCGATACCGACTGGAACGGCATTTACTGGGAGTTGTTCCTGTTCATCGGGGCCCTGTTCTTCATCTTCTGCTTCAGCATGTCGCGGTATTCCATGTACCTCGAGAAAAAGCTGAAGACGGACCATCGCTAAGGATACGCCATGTCAGAGCAAGCAATCGACCGGCACATCGACCGCAGCCATATGCAGGTATCGGACGAGGTCGCCATCCAGATCACCAAGATGAACAAGTGGTACGGGACCTTTCACGTGCTGCGCGACATCGACATGACGGTCAACCGTGGCGAACGGATCGTCGTTTGCGGCCCTTCCGGGTCGGGAAAGTCGACCTTGATCCGCTGTATCAACCGGCTGGAAGAGCACCAGCAAGGCAAGATCATCGTCGACGGAACCGAGCTTACTTCGGACCTGAAAAACATCGACAAGGTCAGGTCCGAGGTCGGGATGGTGTTCCAGCATTTCAACCTGTTCCCGCACCTGACCATTCTGGAAAACTGCACCTTGGCACCGATCTGGGTCCGCAAGACACCCAAGAAAGAGGCCGAGGAAGTGGCGATGCATTTTCTGCACAAGGTGAAAATCCCGGAGCAGGCGCACAAATACCCT
>JAUSPL010000460.1 GCA_030656535.1 Gemmobacter sp. | reverse complement strand
GGCACCACCAAGGTGGGCGATCCGTCGTTTCGCGCCGAAGAGCGGCCTTTGCTGACCACAGCGCAGATCGACGAAAATATCGCGGGGATGCAGCAGGTGTTCGCGAAATACCTGCACTATGGCCCGTCTGCGGGCGATGCCATCATGCTGAACAATGCCGAATGGCTGGACAACCTGAACTATCTGGACTTCCTGCGCGACATCGGGCGGCATTTTTCGGTCAACCGGATGCTGTCGTTTGAATCGGTGAAATCGCGGTTGGACCGGGAACAATCGCTGTCGTTCCTTGAATTCAACTACATGATCTTGCAAGCCTATGATTTTCTTGAACTGAACCGTCGCTATGGCTGTGTCTTGCAGATGGGCGGCAGTGACCAGTGGGGCAACATCATCAACGGGATCGACCTGACCCGCCGGGTGCTGGACCATGACATTTACGGCCTGACCTCGCCGCTTCTGACCACATCAGATGGCCGCAAGATGGGCAAAAGCCAGGGCGGTGCGGTCTGGTTGAACGGAGAAATGCTGTCGCCCTATGAATTCTGGCAGTTCTGGCGCAACACCACCGACGCCGATGTCGGGCGGTTCCTGAAGCTTTATACCGAATTGCCGGTCGACGAATGTGACCGGCTGGGTACGCTGCAGGGGTCCGACATCAACGCGGCAAAGGTGATCCTGGCCAATGAGGTCACGACCTTGTTGCATGGGGCGCAGGCGGCGACAGCGGCCGAGGCCACTGCGCGCGAGGTGTTTGAAAAGGGCGGTGTGGGCGACGATCTGCCAACGCTGACACTCTCGGCCACCGAGGCCGGCGACGGTGTCAGTCTTGCGCAACTGTTTGTGCGGGCGGGGCTGGCCAAGTCGGGCAAGGACGCCAAACGCCTGATTTCCGAAGGTGGCGCGCGGGTCAATGACGAGACCGTCAGCGATCCGGGGCAGGTGGTCCATGCAGGTGATCTGGCGCAGCCGATGAAATTGACGGCGGGGCGCAAACGCCACGCTTTGGTCGTCATCGGCTGACAGCACCCCGACCGACCTGCGGGCGCGCCGTCGCATTTTGCTGGGCGCGTCTTTTCTGCACAACCGTTCATAAACCGACTGTGCGCGCAGGCTTCTTGGTGTGCTGACGCCCCGGCGCAAGACAAGACCGCCCTTTACGGCGATCTTGTCGCCACTCAACCCTCGCACAGCAGTCAAACAGGACCGAGGCCATGATCCGGCGCAGCCCGAACTCTGCGTTGCCCTGGCTGGGCGTCCACGGCAATTCTGGGTCCCGCGCAGGCATGGCAGCACCTGCCGTTGCTTTGCACCTGCAAAAGCCCTATGTCCGTTGCAGGACATTCGTCAGGGGGAAAATCCGTTGCGCGACCTCAAGCTTCCCGATCAGCGTCACCCGGAAAAGGCGCACCGTGCTGATAACGCCCAGCCGAAGAAACCCGACTGGATCCGCGTCAGGGCACCGACGTCGCAGGGATACAAGGACACCCGCGATATCCTGAAGGCCAACAAGCTGGTGACGGTCTGCGAAGAGGCGGGCTGCCCCAACGTCGGTGAATGCTGGTCGCAAGGCCACGCCACCATGATGATCATGGGCGAAATCTGCACACGCGGCTGCACGTTTTGCAACGTGGCCACCGGCAAGCCGCAGACGCTGGACGCGTTTGAACCCGGGCGGGTGGCGCATGCGGTGGCGACGCTTGGGTTGAAGCATGTCGTTGTCACTTCGGTGGATCGCGATGATCTGGCAGATGGCGGGGCGGACCATTTCGCCCAGACCATCCGCGCCATCCGGCATCGCGCGCCCGGCACCACCATCGAGGTGCTGGTGCCCGATTTCCTGAAATGCGGGCCAGATGCGTTGGAAACCGTGGTCGCGGCGCGGCCCGATGTGTTCAATCACAACCTTGAAACCGTACCCGGTCTGTACCCCGAGGTCCGCCCCGGCGCGCGCTATTTCCACAGCCTGCGGATTTTGCAGCGCGTCAAGGAACTTGACCCCGGCATGTTCACCAAGTCCGGGATCATGGTGGGACTGGGCGAGGACCGGCAGGGCGTTGGTCAGGTCATGGACGACATGCGCGCTGCGGATGTGGATTTCATGACCATCGGTCAGTATTTGCAGCCGACCCCGAAACACCACCGGGTCGACCGTTTTGTGACCCCCGACGAATTTGACGCCTATGCCAAGGCCGCCTTTGGCAAGGGGTTCCTGATGGTGTCGTCAACCCCGCTGACACGGTCAAGCTATCACGCCGGCGATGATTTCGCCCGGCTGCGCGCCGCGCGTATGGCGAAACTCGGCCGGGGCTGACAGGTCAGCGGCGACTCTGACTTGCACGACCACCCCATCGGTGGGACACTTTGGTGTGTCGTGGTTGACGGGGAAAGACAGGCCCTACCGCCGCGCAGCCCCATGTGGAACGTGTAAAATCGCGGAGGCGCAGAATGGCAACGCAGATCGGCTATAGCAGCATCGGCACCGGGGTCCGTTACGACCTTGGCGAGCAGGACAGCATCTATGTCCTGAGGTCTTCGTCGGTTGTGTCAACCGACGGCTTTGGTATCAGCGGGACGGGGTTCCTGCAGTCGGCGGTCATCGCCGGTGACGTGTTCGGCGAGACCGCCGGGATTCGTCTGGGCGACAATCAGGATCTTGACTGGGGGCATGTGGTTCATGTCCAGACCGGCGCATCGGTCAGCGGCGATTTGATGCTTGGCGGGTATGGCGTGTATCTGACCGGGTACGACAGCCAGCTTCTGAATGATGGCTCGATTTCCGGTGGGTATGGGGTGATGATGCGGGGGGATGGCAGCCGGATCGTCAACACCGGCACCATACAGGCGGGATCGGTCGGCCTTGCCAATATTGGCGGCATCGCCGGTGATACGATGACCATCGTCAACACCGGGATCATCGCCGGGGGGGAGTCCAGCCTTTCTTTTATGTATTCGTTGACGGCGGAAACAGTCATAAACCGCGGACTTCTGATCGGGGACGTCGGCACCGGCGGCGGCGATGATGTGGTGGACAACCGCGGCGGCCGCATCGAGGGCGACGTGTATCTGGGGGCCGGAGCCGATCTGCTGGACAATCGTGACGGGGTGATCAACGGCACGATCAGGGGCGAGGACGGGGCCGACACGATCCGTCCGGGTGCGGGTATCGAGGTGATCGACGGGGGGGCCCAAACCGACGTGATCGATTTCCGTGGCACGCCTGCGGTGCAGGTGGGCTTGGATGGCAGCGTCGAGGGCACCGGATACGCGGCCGGTGACAGCTACAGCGCGGTCGAAAACGTGTATGGGTCGTTTTTCGACGATCTGATCGTCGGCAATGCTGCGGTGAACTATCTGTTCGGGTCTGGTGGGGCGGATGTGATTGATGGTCGTGGCGGCAGCGACATCCTGCGCGGTGGCAACGGGCGGGATACGCTGACCGGTGGCGCCGGCAATGACAGCTTCCGGTTTCTGACCCTGGCCGAGATCGGTGATACGATCACCGATTTTTCCAACGTGACGGGAAACAACGACAGGTTCCAGATCGGCGCGGCGGGGTTCGGGGGCGGCCTTGTGCCAGGCCCGCTGAACCCGGCCTGGTTCCGGTCTCGGGCCGACAATCTGGCTCAGGACGCCGATGACCGCTTCATCTTTCGCACCACCGACCGCAGCCTGTGGTTTGACGTGGACGGCACCGGGGCGGCAGCGCCGGTGATGGTTGCGGACCTTCAGGCGGGTGCGGTGGTGACAGCGGCGGATCTGCTGATCCTGTAGGCGGTCGCGCGGGCGATGATTTCGCCCGTTTGCGCGCGGCGTGGATGGCGAAACCGGGCTGGGTTTTGCAGATGCGCCCGCAGCCTTCCCGCAAAGCCGGCCTGCGCCAGACCTGCCGTGGGCCGTGCGTTCGCAGGAGCGTCAGTTCTCCGCCGGAACCTTTTTCAGGTAGGCCGCCACGGCGGCGCGATCGGCATCGGGCAGTTGTGCAAAGTTGCCGACCACATGCGCCATGTGACCGCCCGCGCTGTCATAATCGGGGGTGAAGCCGCTGGTCAGGTATTCCACAATCTCCGACTCGGACCATTGCAGCTTGGCCGGGGTGATGTTGGGAATGGTGCCCTTTCCCGACGGATCGGGGCCCCCGGCCAGCCAGCGCGACCGATCCAGCCCGCCCAGCACATTGCGCGGGGTGTGGCATTCGGCGCAGTGGCCCAAAGCTTCGGCCAGATAGCGCCCGCGCGTCTCGACCGGGGTCAGATCGCACGCCACAACCCAGTCCGACCGCACAAACGCCAGCTTCCACAACCCGAGGCCCCGGCGGATGGTGAACGGAAACCCGATGTCGTGGTCGCGACTGGGCGTGGCATCCGCCGGCAATGTGGCCAGAAAGACCCTGAGATCCACCACATCCTGCAATGCCACGTGGCCGTAGGCCGCATAGGGAAACGCCGGATAGTAATGCGCCCCTTTGGGCGACGTACCGTGCATCATCGCGGACCCAAGATCCTGCGCCGACCATGCCCCGATCCCGGCCTGGGCATCGTTCGAGATGTTGGGCGCAACAAAGGTCCCGAACGCCGACGGGAAGGTCTGCCCGCCAGCCAGAACCAACTGCGCATCCCCCTCGGCCCCGGGGGCCGAATGGCACGACGCGCAGCCCCCCGCATGGAACACCGCCTCGCCACGGGCGGCATCGCCTTGCAATCCGGCCAGCGCATCCGCCGATAGCGTTGCCGGACGGGTCAGAACCCAAAACACCGCCCCGCCGATAAGCGCCGCCCCAAATGCCACATACAATAATCTGCGCATGATAAGATAACCTTTCACTTGACGTCACGATCCGGCGCGCTGGCCCAAGGACACCTTGGCGCAGCCGGTGCGGCGTGACAACCGTCCGGTTTTGGCGGGCGGCCGGGGCCGTATCACCCTTGCGTCATGACGGGCGCGCCAGACCAGACATCGCCCAAGTCGCGCAAGGGCCGGCGGGTTTCGTCGGCACCTGCGATCGCATCCGGTGGTGTGTTCAGGCATGACACGGCTTTGGGTTTGGTGTCACGGGACCCGCAGCCGCCCGCCGCCTTGCAGGGTCAACATGTCAGGCCAGCCGATGAACTTCTCGATCGCCACCAGCAGCAAACAGGCCGCGATGACACCCAGCACCAGCTTGACCCGCGCGCTGGATGGCGGATGGCGCACCCACCGCGCCATGCGCAGGAACCATGTGATGTTCACGGCCCGCCTCCGGTCATTCGGTGAAACGCACCTTGCCGATATAAGGCAGGTTGCGGTTGCGTTGGGCAAAGTCGATGCCATAGCCCACCACAAATTCGTCGGGGATCTCGAACCCTGTCCAGGTCGCCTTGATGTCGACTTCGCGGCGCGACGGTTTGTCCAGCAACGCACAGACCTCCAGCCTGCGGGGGGCCCGGCTTAGCAACAGGTTCTTGACGTGGTGCAAGGTGAACCCGGTGTCGACGATGTCTTCGACCACCAGCACGTCGCGCCCCGCAATCTCGCCCCGCAAGTCCTTGAGGATACGGACCTCTCGCGAGGATTTCATCGCGTCGCCATAGCTGGAGGCCTCAAGAAAATCGACCTCGACCGGCAGGTCGATTTCCCGCACCAGATCTGCGATGAACACGAATGACCCCCGCAAAAGGCCCACCACAACCAGCTGATCCGTATCGGAAAAATGCGCCGAAATCTCGCGCGCAAGCGCCTCGACGCGGGCTGCAATGGACTTGGCCGATATCATCTGGTCGATCACATAAGGTCTGTGCGACATGTCTACCCCTTGATTTCCTTCGCCCGTTTACCCAATACCGGACCCCAAGTCATCAGAACAAAAGTGCCATGCCCACACATCAAGAAACCCGCAAAGTGCCGTATACCGCCCAACAGATGTATGATCTGGTTGCCGATGTCGGATCTTATCCGCAGTTTCTGCCCTGGAATTCGGCGGCACGGGTGCGATCGCGCAGCCCGATGCCCGACGGCGCAGAGCTGATGGAGGCCGAGCTGGTGATTTCCTTCAAGGTCTTTCGGGAAAAGTTCGGCAGCCGCGTCGTGTTGTGGCCAGAGCAGCTCAAGATTGACACAGAGTATCTTGATGGTCCGTTCAAATACATGAAATCAAACTGGGCGTTCCGCGATCTGCCCCCCCAGAACGGCAAGCCGGGCGGGTCCGAAATCACGTTCTTTGTGGATTTCGAGTTTCGGAACGCGATCTTGCGCGGCATCATCGGGCTGGTGTTCAATGAGGCCATGCAGCGCATCGTGCGCGCCTTTGAAACCCGCGCCAGGGCGCTGTATGGCAACACGCCCTGATCCTTCACGGTGCCGCCCCGCGACGGGGTCTGCCAGCCGCACACTGACAGCACCAAGGGTGACGGTCAAACCCAGGGCCGCCCGCATGATGGATGGACGCCTGGCCTCAGGTGGCGCGCTTTGCACAGAATCGTCCCAGGCTGCAAGAACTGAGCGGCGCAGCACCTCGTGGCCTTATGCCAGCGCGTCCAGCAACAGGGTCAGCGCATGGTCGCGGGCGGCTGCGCGAACTTCTGCGCGGCCAAGTGCGCCGAACTCGATGGTTTCGGTGCGGGTTTTCTGTCCGTGTTGGGCAAGACCGAAACAGACCCGGCCT
>JAUSPL010000030.1 GCA_030656535.1 Gemmobacter sp. | reverse complement strand
GCCGTGGGCATGGCGGAACAGTGCCAGATCGTCGCCGCGCATCACGCTGCCATCATCGTTGACCAGTTCGCAGATAACACCCACGGGGGGCAGACCCGTCAGGCGACACAGATCAACGGCGGCTTCGGTGTGACCGTCGCGTTCCAGAACGCCGCCCGCCCGCGCGACCAGCGGAAAGATGTGTCCGGGCCGGACAAAGTCCGCCGCCGCGCTGTCGGCGCGGGCCAGGTTCTGAACTGTCAGGCTGCGGTCTGCCGCTGAAATGCCGGTGGTCGTGCCATGACGGTAGTCCACGCTGACGGTGAAGGCCGTGGCAAACGGTGCATCGTTTCGGGCGACCATTGGCGGCAGATTCAGCCGGTCGGCGATGTCGGGTGTGATCGGCGTACAGACAATACCTGAGGTATGGCGCACGATGAAGGCCATGTCGCGGGTTGTGCAGTGCACGGCGGCCATGATCAGATCACCTTCGTTTTCGCGGTCATCGTCGTCGGTCACGATCAGCATTGCCCCGGCCTGAAACGCCGCAAGTGCCGCGCGCAGACGTTCTGACGCTGCGGGTTCACACCCGGCGCGACTGTTGCTTGCGACGGGCAGGGCGTCTTGTGGGCGGATGGGGTTGGCGAACATGGAAACTCTCGCTTTTTCTAAGGGGCCGATACGGGATTCATGGCCGATGGGTTCGGGTCGTGAGGCGCCAGATAGTCAAGGATCAGGCGTGTGACCTCGTGCGGATAGTCGATCACCATACTGTGGCCGCCCTTGCCCATGACCCGCAGTTCGGCTCCCGGGATCAGGCTGGCGATCTGTTGGGATTGCGCGATGGGTGTCAGCACATCTTCGGCGCCAGCCAGGACAAGGGTGGGTGTGCGCACACCCGGCAGGCCCGCAACAGCGTCAAACACGCGCAACCCCGCCGCCTGCGCCTCAAAGCCGGCGTTGGACGTGGGCCATGGGTTCCGCAGCATTGCCGCGATCAGGTCCCGGGTGCGGGCATGATCTGACAATATCAGGGGCGACAGGGCCCAGGGCATTGATAACGCAATCTTTGATTCCGCGGGGGCATCCGACCTGCGCAACGCGATCAAAGCATCCAGCCAATAGTGCTGAATGTCAGTATAGTTTGGAAAGGCGTTCAGCAGCACCGCGCAGCGCATCAGATCGCCGTGCCGGATCAGCATGGATTGCAGCACCGACCCACCCAGAGACCAGCCGACAACCGCGGTGCCCGCTATGCCCAGATGGGCGATCAATGCGGCGGCGTCGTCGCCCATCTGGTCGATGCTGTAGGGGCCGGGCGCCAATTCGCTGCGCCCGGTACCCCGGTTGTCGAATACCAGCGTGCGATAGCGTTGGCGAAACGTCGAAACCACCCCCGCCCAGGCCAGGGCGTTTTGCCCAAGCCCGCTGATCAAGACCAGATCGGGGCCCGAGCCGCCGATCTGATACTGCAGCTCTATCCCGTTGACGCGGGCGCGGCCTTGTTCAATGTCGGTATCGGCGGGCAAGGGCGAGCTCATGCCTGCAAGAACTCTTGCAGCGTGCGGACAAAGACGTCTTCGGCCTCGATCATCGGCAAGTGGCCGGCACCGTCGATCATGACGACCCGGGACCCGGGAATCGCCTTGGCAAAGGCATGCGCATAGGCGGTCGGCAGCAACCCGTCGCGTTTGCCGTGCACAATCAGGGTCTCGGCGCGGACGTGCCGCAAACGGCGCGACAGGCCCCGGTCGGGGATGGGCCACATGAACTTGGATGCCGCGCCAAGGTTCTGGTTGCGGTAGAACATGAACTCTGCTGCCGGGCCGTCATGGCTGTTGGGTTCCTTGTCGGCCCACGCCTCGGGGTTGGCCCATTTTGCGGCCCGCAGTTCGGCGGGCAAGATGACAAACGGGTCAGGCTGCGGATGATCGTCCAGCCACAGCCCGTAAGAGTTCACCAGCACCAGTTTGCGCACCAGATCAGGGCAAATGGCCGCAATTTCCGCCGCAAACATGCCGCCCAATGAATGACCAACCAGATCAACCGGGCCGCCGTGCCGGGCAACCAGCGGTTCCAGATAGTCCCGGTAGTGCAGGACCAGATCAAGGATATCGACCAGACTGTCGAACCCGCCTGTGCCCCCAAAGCCCGGGTGCTCGGGCGCCAGAACCTGACGTCCTTGTGCCAGACGTGTCAGGAATCCTGCTCCGCCCGGATGCTGTTCAAAGCCATGCAGATAAACCAGCGGGGCACCTTCGCCCCCCACCCAAGCCCGCACAGGCGTGGTGCCAACGGTTTGCTGAACAGACTGCTTCACGACACCACCTCGGCGACAGGGCTGGAATAGGGGCGATCGGGGGCTGCCGAAACGGCCATGGAATGTGGCTTGGGCGTCCAGCGGTCCTCGTAATCCTTCCAGATGTTGCGCAGATGAGGCTGAACCTTGGTCGCCATCAGATGGGTGTTCATCGACGCCACGTCCTCGGGCAGGTTGCCCATGTGCAGACAGGCGATCAGTTGTCCGACGCGCAGGTCCTTGACCATGTCCTCGATCCGCTGGCGCACCCGCTCGGGCGATCCTGCGATGATGAAGCCATGCTTGTCATAGTCCCAGAAATCCATCTCGCCCCGGTTGGCGCGGGCCTTTTCTTCGGGCGGCAGTTTCAGGTTGGTCTGAGCGGCATACCCTGCCATCGCCTTGACGGAATTCTGTGTGCGATAGCCCGGACCGGATTCGAACCCGGGATGGACATAACGGTTGCGATAGAAGTACTTGACCGCTTCGGAATATTTCGCTTCGGCTTCGGCATCGGTTTCTGCGCAGCAGATCAGTTGGGTGAATGCCAGCCTGTGCGGGTTGATTTCAAACCCTTTCTTGTCTGCATGTTCCCAGAACGCATCGACCAGCGGTTTGGCCGAATGAAGCCCCGAGAACGAAAGCTGCCCATAGCAATAGTCGTTGTCCAGCGCGAGATCCCAGGTTTCCACGCTGCCAGACCCCGGCACCCAGATCGGCGGGCGCTTTTGCACCGGGCGCGGCCACAGGTTGACGTAGCGCAGTTTGGTGTACTTGCCGTTGAAGGCAAAGGGCTCGGGCTCCGCCCAGGCACGCT
>JAUSPL010000449.1 GCA_030656535.1 Gemmobacter sp. | reverse complement strand
TCCACTGCATCACCACAACCTTGGAGGGGCTGTCGGACCCCATGCCCACCGCAAGCAGCGTGCGCATGCCCAGTTTTTCAAGATCGGCCTCTTCGAGGATCTCGACCTCAAGCCCCAGTTCCTGCATCGCGGCCAGCCGCGCGGCGAAATCGTCCGTGGTCAATACGTTGGCGGGCTCAGAAACAAGGTCGCGGGTAAAGAACACGCCCTCTGCCAAAGCCGCCATCGGCGCGGCCTCTGCGGCGATGGCTTCGGGGGCCGACACCATCATTGTCACGCGGCCAAAAGGTTTCGCCGGCTCGGACTTGTGGTCTGAAAACGTATAGGCCCGCAGACACAGACCCAGCGACACGTCCGCCGCCCGGTTGATGGTGTCCGCCAGAATGATCGCACCGCCCTCGCCCAGCTTTGCGCCGATGGTGGCGCCGGCCTTTCGCGCCTCAGCCGCACCAGAGCGCCGATCAAGCTTTATGACCTGCACGGCCTCGGCCTCAAGGCCCGCTGGCCAGGCAAGATCGACACCTTCGCCGGTCTTCAGCTTTGCAAATGCGGGCGAGTCGACGAACCGTTGCACCCCCCCGCGTGTCAGGCGATTCATCCGCTTTGCTGCGGGTCCCATTGTGCCTTCGGCCCCTGCAAAGACCACAATCCGGCCCGGCGCAGTGGCCAGCGCGTCAAGGTCGGTGTCGCGGAATTCAATTGGAACGAGAGGTGTCATAGGGGTCTCCGAAGCTTGAAACGGGGGAATGCCGACGGGGCGGCACAAGGTTGCCAAAGCCTAGCCCTGCGCCCGACGAATGACCAGATGGCAGTTTTCCCCGGTCGGGATTTGGTCTAGGGTCCAAGTCGAAAACAGGGTCGTTCAGGAGCAATGTCAAGCGTGGCGCGATTCGACAGATATCTGCTGTCGCAGCTCCTGATGTTGTTCGGGTTCTTTTCGCTTGTGCTGGTGGCGGTCTATTGGGTGAACCGGGCAGTGGGTCTGTTTGACCAACTGATCGGCGATGGGCAATCGGCGCTGGTCTTTCTGGAAATGACCGCGCTGATCTTGCCCAATGTGATCCGGCTGGTTCTGCCGGTTGCGGCATTTGCGGCGGCGGCGCATGTCATCAACCGGCTGATCACGGAATCGGAACTTGTTGTCATGCAGGCGACCGGATTTTCGGCGTTCCGGCTGGCGCGTCCCGTGCTCTATTTCGGGTTGATTGTCGCGGCGATGATGTCGGTTCTTGTCCATTTTCTGGCACCCGCCAGCCGGCAGGCGCTGATTGAACGGCAGGCCGCGATTGCCGAAAACGTCTCTGCCCGCTTCTTGCGCGAAGGCGAGTTTCAATTCCCGTCCGATGGTGTGGCCTTCTATATCCGCTCGATTTCCGAGACGGGCGAGCTGAGCGACATCTTCTTGTCCGATGGCCGGGTGGATGGGCAGCGCACGACCTATACCGCCCGCCGCGCCGTGCTTGTGCGGGCCGAAACCGGACCAAAGCTGGTCCTGTTCGACGGCATGGCACAGTTGCTGACATTGCAGGACCGGCGGCTTGCGGTGACACGGTTTACCGACTTCACCTATGATCTGGGCGGGTTGCTGTCACCGTCGGCCTTGCGCGGACGTGACGAGGCATCGCTGGAAACATGGGAACTGTTGCGGGCGGCCCCGGAAACCTTGGTCGAAACAGGCCAGACCCGGGCCGTGTTGCTGTACGAGGGGCACAATCGCTTTGCCCAGCCGTTTTTGGCAACCGCGGCGGCCATGCTGGGCTTTTCAGTCCTGCTTTTGGGCAGTTTCAGCCGGTTCGGACTTTGGCGCCAGCTGTTGGGCGCGGCGGTGTTGCTGGTGTTGCTGCAACTGATCGCCAACGCCATGGAAAACATCGGCTTGCGCGACGAACGATTGTGGCCGCTGGCCTGGGTGGCCCCGCTGGTGGGGGCGGGCGTGTCTGTGCTGATCTTGTGGATCGCCCAACGCCCGCGCGGCGCCCGCAGGCGGGCCCGCATCGCCCGGAGGGTGGTGACATGACGCTGGGCCTTTATTTTGCGCGGCGGTTCCTTGTCTATGTCGGTCTGGTGGTCGCGGTGTTTGCGGGCATCTTGATGTTGATCGACATGGTCGAGGAAATCAGACGCAATGCTGGCCGCGATCTTGGGCTGGCACAGGCCGCCCAGCTTGCGGCGCTGAACCTGCCGGGGGGGATTTACCGCATTTTGCCGTTGGTCATCATGCTGGCCGCGGTTGCATTGTTTCTGGCGCTGTCACGGTCATCCGAACTGGTGGTGACGCGGGCCGTCGGGCGATCTGCGCTGCGGGCGGTGGTTGCCCCGGTGATTGTTGCGCTTGGGATCGGGCTTTTCGCCGTGGCGGTGATCAACCCCTTGGTCGCGGCGACCGCACGCGTGCATGACAAGGTGTCCGCAGAACTGGTGCGCGGCACCGATAGCGTGCTGTCCATCAGCCGCGAGGGGCTGTGGCTGCGGCAGGGCGGTGAAGACGGCCAAACCGTGATCCGGGCCGCGCGCGCCAATCAAGAAGGCACGCACCTGATCGAGGCAACCTTTCTGACCATTGATGCCTCGGGCCTGCCGGTCACCCGGATCGAGGCCGCCGAGGCGCGTCTGCAACCCGGCCACTGGGTGTTGACCAAGGCCAAGCAATGGCGCTTTGACAGTGAAAACCCGGAACTGGACGCAAAGTTGCTGGAGAGTGCCCAACTTGCGACAGACCTGACCGCCAACAAGATCCGCGAAAGCTTTGGCGCGCCGTCGTCTGTCGCAATCTGGGAATTGCCGGAGTTCATCAGAAGTCTGGATCAGGCCGGGTTTTCGTCGCAAAAGCATCGGGTCTGGTTGCAGATGGAACTGGCTTTGCCGCTGCTGTTGATGGCGATGGTTCTGCTTGCGTCGGGCTTCACCATGCGGCATGTCCGCTTTGGACGTACCGGAACGATGGTGCTGCTGGCAATCCTGGCCGGGTTTGCGATCTTCTTTTTGCGAAACATCGCGCAGGTACTGGGCGAAAGCGGTCAGATTCCGGTCTTTCTGGCGGCTTGGTCGCCGCCTATGGTTGCTTTGATGCTGTCGGTGGCCCTGCTGCTGCATCTTGAGGATGGATAAGATGCGCGCCCTGCTGGCCTTGCCCCTGATGGTCTTGATGGCGGTGGCGACACCCGCCAAAGCACAGACCACCCCGCCCGGCAACCCGGCACCGGCGGCGCTGATTGCCGACAGACTGGACATCAGGGCTGACGA
>JAUSPL010000447.1 GCA_030656535.1 Gemmobacter sp. | reverse complement strand
GATCAGTTTCATTTGCCTGATGGCGGCCCGGTCTTGTCCGTGCGCACGCCCGTCAGCCCGACACGCCCGCGCCCGACGTTGGCGCAGGGCGACGCCGCATGGCGCATCATCGGGCACCTGAGTCTGAATTACCTGTCATTGGTCGATACACGCGGCGGCACGGGGGCCGAGGCGCTGCGCGAGTTGGTGGGGCTATATGCGCCGCTGGGGGATCGTACGGTTGAAAAGCAGATAGAGGGCATTACGCGCGTATCCTCCCGGCCCATCGTGCGCAGAATTGCCGATGAGGTGCTGTCCACCGCCGTTCGTGGCCTGGAGGTGTCGATTCAGATGGATGAAAGCGCCTTCGAGGGCACCGGCACATATGTTCTGGCTGCCGTTCTGGACCAGTTTTTCCGCAATTATGTGACCATCAACAGCTTTACCGAAACAGTACTGACGACCCAACAAAGGGGGGAGATCGCCCGATGGCGACCGCAGACGGGTCTGGGCCGGACGATCTGACGCATTACGAGCGCTTCAGCCAGTCCCCCCAAGTCTTTCACATCTTTCAGGCCATGCGCGTGCTGGAGGCGCGATTTTCGGATGCGCCGGCTTTTGGTCAGTCACGCAGGCCAAAGGATGACCCTGTGCGTCTTGGCCAAGAGGCATCTTTGGCTTTTGCGCGGACGACAATTGCGGGTTACACGCCGCCGGGGGCTGGGCCGGGGGTGCTGACGAACCGATTTTTTGGCCTGTTCGGGCCGAATGGTCCCTTGCCCAGCCATCTGACTGAATATGCCCATGAACGTGCGGTCAAGTCGCGCGATCCGACGTTTGTCGCGTTTGCCGATATGATGACGCACCGCATGATGTCGCTTCTGTACCGGGCTTGGGTCACTGGACAGCCGACCGCGTCGTTGGATCGGGGCGAAGGGGGCGCGTTTGACGGCCAAGTCATGGCGCTTGCGGGGTATGCTGGCACCAGGATGCGCGACCGCGATGCCATGCCGGATATGGCAAAACGGTTCTTTGCCGGCCAGTTGGCGGCAGGTCCGAAATCCGCAGAAGGCCTGGTTGCAATGCTGTCGGCATTCTTTCGCGCGCCGGTGCGCTTGCACCAGTTTGTCGGGTCCTGGCTTGATCTTGAACCAGATGACCGCTGGCGGCTTGGGTCGGCGGCGGGCTTGGGGCGGGCCACCAGCATCGGGGATCGCGTGTGGACCCGAAGCGCCAAGTTCCGCTTGCGGGTGGGGCCCTTGGGGCTTGATGATTATCGCCGTCTGTTGCCGGGGAGCGCCTCACTTTCGCGGCTGACCGCGATTGTACGCAATCATGTCGGCGATGCGCTGGACTGGGATGTGAATATTGTCTTGCGCGGTGATCAGGTGCCGCTTGCCCGTCTGGGGGCCGATACCCGGCTTGGGCACACTTCGTGGCTGGGTACGCGTCAATCCGGTGGCGATGCAGACGATCTGTATCTTTCGCCACAACATCATTCCGAACCGGCAGCCGGGGTTGATCCCGCCGCGCCACAGCAAAGGGATTTCCCATGACCGAGATCAGTCGCGTCGCCCTGTTTGGCAAGTTGAACAGCGTTGCCTACAAAGCCGTCGAAGGGGCCTTTGTGTTTTGCAAGCTGCGCGGAAACCCCTATGTCGAGGTCGTGCATTGGCTGGCGCAGATCTTGCAGGGTCAAGACAATGATGTGATCCGCCTCATCCGGCACTTTGGGATGGATGGCAGCAAGCTGGCCGCAGACATGACCCGCGCGCTGGATGCTTTGCCGCGCGGGGCGACTTCTGTCACCGACATGTCAGACCATTTGCCGGATGCGGTGGAACGGGCTTGGGTCTATGCGTCGCTTCTGTATTCCTCGAACCAGATCAGGACCGGGCATCTGGTGCTGGGGATGCTCAAGACCCCCGCGCTGAAATCCATCCTGATCCGCATTTCGCCAGAGTTTGCCAAGATCAAGGTCGATGATCTGGCCGAGGGATTCCACAAGATCACCGACGGTTCGCCCGAAGATGGCTTGGCGCCCCAGGACGGAACCGCCACAGCGACCAGCCAGCCGGGCGAAGAATCCGGTGCAATTGCGCCGGCAGGGATGGGCAAAGGTCAGGCGCTGAAGCAGTTCTGCACAGACCTTACCCAACAGGCACGCGACGGCAAAATAGACCCTATTGTTGGCCGCGACGAAGAAATCCGTCAGGTGATCGACGTGTTGATGCGCCGCCGTCAGAACAACCCGATCCTCACTGGCGAGGCTGGAGTCGGTAAAACTGCGGTGGTCGAAGGTTTTGCCTTGCGGATCGCCCGCGGGGATGTTCCGCCCGCGCTGAAGGATGCGCGGATACTCGCGCTGGATGTTGGTCTGTTGCAGGCGGGCGCATCCATGAAGGGCGAGTTTGAGAACCGCCTGAAATCGGTCATCGAGGAAGTGCAGGCCAGCACCACCCCGATCATCATGTTCATTGACGAAACCCATACCCTTGTCGGCGCGGGGGGCGCTGCCGGGACCGGGGATGCGGCCAACCTGTTGAAGCCCGCGCTTGCACGCGGGACGCTGCGCACCATTGGTGCGACGACTTGGGCCGAATACAAAAAGCATATCGAAAAAGACCCCGCCCTGACGCGGCGCTTTCAGACCGTCGTGGTCGAGGAGCCCTCGATCCCCAAGGCAATCATGATGATGCGGGGAATTGCGTCGAGGCTGGAAAAGCATCACCGCGTACAAGTATTGGACGAAGGCATCGAGGCCGCAGTGTCGCTGGCGGCGCGCTATATCCCCGCCCGCCAATTGCCCGACAAATCGGTCAGCGTGCTTGACACCGCCTGCGCCCGCGTCGCGATCAGCCAGCACGCCGTACCCGCAGAGGTGGATGACGCGCGCAAGCGACTGGACGCATTGGCGACCGAGCTGGACATTATCGCGCGCGATGAAACCGCAGGCTTTGACGTGGATGTGCGCCGTGCCGGTGTAAAGCTGATGCAGGACGCCGAAACGGCCCGGCTGGCGGATCTGGAAACGCGGTGGGCGGCCGAAATGGCGATCGTCACGGACATCCTTGATCTGCGCGCCAAGCTGCGCGCAGAGGGCGCGCCGGTTGACGTTCCGGCCGCCACTGACCCTCTGGCGGCTGATGCGCCCCCGGCTGACCCAAGCACGGACCGCGCCGCACTGATGGCAGAGTTGCGCGACGCCAACGCCCGGCTTGTCGCGGCACAGGGCGACAGCCCGCTGATCTTGCCCATCGTCGATGCGCAGGCTGTGGCCAGCGTGATCGGCGACTGGACGGGAATTCCGGTCGGGCGCATGGTCAAAGACGAGCTTCAGACAGTGCTGGACCTTGAACACCATTTGGCGAAACGGGTGATCGGACAGGATCACGCGATGAAGATGATCGCGAAACGGATCCAGACCAGCCGGGCGGGGTTGGACAATCCGAACAAACCCGTGGGGGTGTTCTTGCTTGCGGGGACTTCGGGCGTCGGAAAGACGGAAACGGCATTGGCACTGGCCGAGATGATGTATGGCGGCGAACAGAACGTCATTACCATCAACATGAGCGAGTATCAGGAAGCCCATACCGTCAGCAGCCTGAAAGGCGCCCCGCCCGGCTATGTCGGCTATGGCGAGGGCGGTGTGCTGACCGAGGCCGTGCGACGCAAACCTTATTCCGTGGTGCTGCTGGACGAGGTCGAAAAAGCGCACCCCGATGTGCATGAGGTGTTCTTTCAGGTGTTCGACAAGGGCGTGATGGAAGACGGCGAGGGTCGGGTGATCGACTTCAAGAACACGCTGATCTTGCTGACCTCAAACGTCGGATCTGATCTGATCATGGACCTGTGCGCGGACCCGGAACTGTTGCCAGAACCTGACGGCATCGCCAAGGCGCTGCGCGACCCGTTGCTCAAGGTGTTTCCGGCGGCGTTGCTGGGGCGGTTGGTGACAATCCCCTATTACCCGCTGACGCCTGACATGATCGGAAAGATCACCCGGTTGCAATTGGACCGGATCAAGAAGCGGGTGATGGCTGCGCATGCGGTGCCGTTCAGCTATACTGATGCGGTGGTCGACACCATCGTGTCGCGTTGCCAGGAACTGGAATCAGGCGGGCGTATGATCGACAGCATTGTGACCAATACCATGCTGCCCGACATTTCCGCCGAGTTCCTGAAGCGCATGTTGGCCGGACAGGCCGTTGCCGGGGTTTCCATTGACGTTGCAAATGGTGATTTCGTCTACGGCTTTGATGGCTGAATAGTTGTAACGGTGCCGGCCCCGGCCACGGGGGCGGCGCGTTGTAAGGGGGAACAAGCGGATGCCGACTAAGTCAGATGCCGACAAGACGCCTAGCCTTGGCGGTGAGCTTGCCGATCTTGGCCTGCAATTGCGCTGTGCCATCGTCGAAGAGGCGCTGAGCACATTGACCCTGACCCGGATCGAGGTCTTGCACCGCGACCGGGCGCTGCCACTGGCAAAACTGGTGGGTAGATCGGCGGATATCCTGCTGCCCCATGACAGCGGAATCCGCAAGTTTCTGGGCGTGTGCGTGTCGGCGGAGTATCTGGGCATCTATCGCGGACATGGCCGCTATTTGCTGGAGGTTCGGCCCAGGCTGTGGTTTTTGACCCGCGCCCGGGATTGCCGGGTGTATCAGGACAAGACCACCCCCGATGTCGTGCAGGACATCCTGGGGACCTACGGTTTCTCGGCTCACTTGGAAAAGCGTCTGTCGCAGACCTTTGAGGCCCGCGACTATTGCCTGCAATACCGGGAAACCGATTTTGCCTTTCTGTCGCGCCTGATGGAAGAAGAGGGGATCTATTACTTTTTTGATCACGTCGGCGACACTGAAAAGCTGGTATTGGCCGACGCCGTCAGTGCGCACAAGACAGTTGCGGGCAAAGCGGTGATTGAGTTTGTCGAGGGTCTGAACGTCGCGGGCAGCGAAAAGGACCATATCTATGACATCGCGGCGATCGAACAGGTCACCACCGGCAAGGTGTCCCTGGATGATTACAACTTTGAAACTCCGGGGCAGGATCTGATTTCGGCCCGCGCGATGGAACGCGGCACGCACAATTTTGCCAAGTACGAAGCCTATGACTACCCTGGGCATTACCGCAAAAGCGCGCTGGGCGAAACCCGTGCGCGGGTGCAAATGGAGGCCGAGGCCTTGCGGTATCAGACCTGGCGTGCGGCCGGAAACATGCGCTGGCTGGGCACGGGCAACACATTCGGGGTCACGGGCCACCCCCACACGCAAGACGAAACACAGTTCATGGTCACCGCAGCGACCCACTACATTCAGACAGACCCGCAAGAGGCCGACCCCGGTGACGGCAAGGGCCTTCGGATGCCAGACGGTGACCACGAGGCTTATCACTGCATGTTTCGTTTTATTCCGGCCAAAACCCAGTATCGCGCCGAGCTATCCACGCCTTGGCCGGAGATTGCCGGTGTGCAGACTGCGGTTGTCGTCGGCCCCAAGGGCGAAGAAATTCACACGGATAAATATGGCCGCGTCCGCATCCAGTTCCATTGGGGTCGTTTGGGAAAGCTGAACGAAAAGTCCAGCGTGTTCGTGCGGACAATGATGCCCTGGACTGGTAAATCATGGGGTATGGTTGCCATTCCCCGCATCGGCCAAGAGGTCGTCGTGCAGTTCGAGGAAGGCAACCCCGACCGTCCGATCATTGTTGGCATGCTGTACAATGCGGACAACATGCCGCCGTGGAAGCTGCCTGACAACATGACGCAATCTGGCGTCAAGACCAACTCCAGCAAGGGCGGTGGCGGCTACAATGAATTGATGCTCGAGGACAAGAAAGGGGCCGAGCTTGTTCGGTTTCAGGCTGAAAAAGACTATGTCCAGACCGTCAAGAACGATGCCACAATCACGGTCGGGCTGGAAAAGAAGGACAAGGGCGACATGTCTTTGACCGTTCATCGCCACCTGACCGAAACTTTGAAGACCGGCGATCACACCTTCATGGTCGAGGATGGCAATCAGACCATCGGGATCAAGAAGAACAAGACCGAGAAGATCGAAGGGAACGCCGCCTTGACGGTCACTGGAAATGTCACGGAAACAGTGGAAAAAGGGAATGTATCCCACACCGTAGCCAAGGGTAATGAGGACCTTTTGCTGAAGATGGGCGATTTTTCATTGGAGACCAAGCTAGGGTCGGTCAAGATAACCGCGATGAAGGACATCACGCTGACCGTTGGCAAGAACTCTATCGTCATCAATCAGATGGGGGTGACGGTGACGGGTATGATGGTCACTGTGGAGGCCAAGGCAATGCTTGAGGCAAAGTCGCCGATGACGCAGGTCAAGGGCGATGGGATGCTGATCCTCAAGGGTGGCTTGACGATGATCAACTAGGATGGCGCGCAGCGGTGGAACAGGTACGGCAGACATAGTTACGGACAGGAACGGACCATGGCGATGAATCCACGATTTGCCGGCCTTCGCAAGATCCCGGCAGAGCCTGCGGCGCGTCTGCTGGCGCAGGCCAACGCCCGGCTGTCGACCAAACTGACCGCCCCCGCGAGCGCGCAGGTGCCAGAGGTTCTGGCTGAACTGGATGCTGCACACGCCCATGTCGACATGTTGCGTCTGATGTCTGTGGCGTTGCCGCCGCGTGAACGGGCGTGGTGGGCCTGTCTGGCTGCGCGCGATCTGCTGGGGCCGGAGCAGCCGGTGCCGCGCACCTTGCTGGCGGCCGAAAACTGGGTACGTCAACCGGGCGAGGATACTCGTGCCGCCGCCCAAGTCGCGCTGGAGGCCGCTGAAATGGATGATGACGCGACCCTGTGCGCCAAGGCGGCCATCTATGGGGACGGCACGCTTGGGCCGGGTGCGCTTGCCAGCCATCCCGCCCCGCCGGGTGCCGCGCAGGCCGCTGTGTTCGGGATCAACATCATGGCGATTGGCCGGCAAGGCAACGATTTTGCCGCCGAGGCGACGCGTCTGATCGACCGTGCGCTGGACATCGCACGCGGCGGAAATGGCCGCGCCAGCCCGGAGCAGGAGGCAAAGACATGACTTTTCCTCAGGCCCGGATGGGCGATCTGCATGTTTGTGCGCCACCGCTGTTGCCTGTTCCGTCGCCAGTGCTGCCGCCCTGTGCCGTGACGGTGTTGGTCAACAACATTCCGGCCGCCCGTATGCTGGACATGGCCATTGCGACGCCACCCCCGCTTGCGGTGCCATTCCCGCATCCGTTCATCAAAGGCTCGGCCACAGTGATGATCATGAACATGCCCGCCTTGCGGATGATGGTGGACCCCTGCGCCTGTGGCGGGATGGTCATCCTTGCGTCCTTCAATGTCATGACCGGGGGCTGATAAGGGATGGCTGTTTCCTTGCGGTTCCAATCCACCGGAGTTGTGCCGGGCAATGCGCGCCCGCTGACGATGCTGGGCCCGTCAATGACCATCGGTCGGGGTGAAGACAATGACGTTGTGCTGCCCGACCCCGACAAGCTGATTTCAAAGCGCCACTGCGTTATCGAGGAACAGGGCGGCGGCGTCACTGTGGTTGATCTGTCGACCAACGGCACATTCCTGAATTACGGCAAGGTGGCGCTGGGTCGGGTGCCAACCCCGCTGAATGACGGCGATATCCTGACCATGGGCCCTTATGAACTGCTGGTTCAGATCAGCATAGGGCGGGCTGCAGAGGCTATCTCGGCCCCGCTGGACGATGGTCCTGTGTCGCATGGCGTCGCTGGGCGCGGGCTGGTCGGGATGGATCTGTTGGATGACCCGGACCCGGGTGGTGGCGGCGTGGACTTTCTGGATGATCTTTTGGGGGGCGGCCCGTTGGCGGGCCCATCGGGCGTGCAGCGACCCGGTTTAGGCGACGATGGCCTGCTGCCCCCGCTTGGGGCGGACGATGCAGGCGGCCTTCTGGCCCCGCTGCCCGATCCGGATGCGGGATTGGGCGCCAGTGACCCAGCCCACAGCCCCGGCTTTCAGGATCATTTCCAGCCTCCGGCGCCACGGGCGGGGGCGATACCTGATGACTGGGATCTTGATCTTCCGGGTGGGGCGCAGGACGACCCGTTTGCGTCCCCTGCGGTCCCGTTTGCCCCCCCGCCGGTTGCTTCGGTGTTCATACCGGATGATCTGACTGACATTGGCCCGGTAGAGGACCCTGTTGAGGCGGCCACTCCTCTGGTCGTTGATCCGCCCGCAGTGGCCTATTCCGGATCGGTCTCGCCCGCCCATGACCACGTTGCGGCGGCTTCGCCTTTCACGACCGTCCCACCTGTCGCGCCACCTGTCGGGCCACCTGCCGCAATACCGGCCGCAGCGGCGGATGCTGCCGCACGCCAGTTCCTGACGGCTTTGGGCGCCGATCAAATGCCGATCAGTGACGCCGAACTGGGTCCCGTGATGACGCGGCTGGGGGGTGTCTTGCGCAGCATGATCCATGGCCTGCGTGAGGTCTTGATGACCCGCACATCCATCAAATCCGAATTCCGGATACAGCAGACGATGATTTCCGCGGGGGGCAACAACCCGTTGAAATTCTCGATCAGCCCGGAACAGGCGGTCGACGCGATGGTCAAACCGACCACACGCGGGTACCTTGATCCACAACAGGCTACCGATCAGGCCCTGCAAGACATCAAGGCGCATGAGATCGCGATGATGACCGGGATGGAGGCAGCGCTGAAAGGCATCCTCAAACGGCTTGATCCGGCGGTGCTGGAAGGCAAGATCGAAACCAGCAGCGGCCTTGGCAGCCTCTTGAAGGGCAAGAAGGCCCGCTATTGGGAGGTGTACGAAAAGATGTATGCCGAAATCTCGGATCAGGCGGAAAACGACTTTCACGACCTGTTCGCCAAGGAATTCGCCCGCGCGTATCAGGCCCAACTGGAAAGACTGAAATGACCAACCGACAGGATGGAATGCGCTGATGTCTTGGACAAGCAAGGTGCTGTGGACCGAAGGCATGTTTCTGCAGCCGCAGCATTTTCAACAGGCCGACCGTCATGCCGAGGCGATGCGTGCAGGCATCGCACGCAACCTTGTGCCTTACGGTTGGGGTGTGTCGGTGCTGGATATTGACACCGATGTGTTGAAGGTCGGACAATTCGCATTGCGCGCCTGTTCAGGGCTATTGCAGGACGGCACACCGTTTCGGGTGCCGGATGCCGACGATCACCCCCCCGCGCTGGACGTGCCGCCCGGCACCAAGGATTGCGTGGTGTTCCTGTCGGTGCCACAGCGACGCCAGGGCGCGGTAGAGGTTGATATGTCCGGCGCGGAGCTTTCTGCTGCCAGGCTGCGGCCCGGCGAAATAGAGGTGACAGATACGATGGGCGCCGGGCGCAAGCCGATCACGTTGGCGGTGGGCAAGCTGCGGTTGCAATTTGCGCTGCAGGTTGACGATCTGGCCGACCGGTTGGTGATCCCGATTGCCCGCATAGTCGAGGTCCGCCCGGACCTCGAGGTGGTGCTGGACAAATCGTTCATCCCGTCCTGTCTTGATCTGCGTGCCGCTGCACCGCTTGAAGGGTTTGTGCAGGAACTGGAAGGTTTGCTGGCGCATCGCATGGCGGCGCTGTCGGGGCGGTTGACTGCAGGGGCGGCGGCGCGGGGCGCAGCGGAAATGCAGGATTTCCTGCTGCTGATGTCGATCAACCGGATGCTGCCAGTGGTCCGCCATCTGACCACAATGGAAAACATCCATCCCGCCAGCCTGTTTCGTGATCTGGTATCCATGGCTGGCGAGCTTGCGACCTTCATGGCGCCCGAAAAACACCCGCCGTCGTTTCCACCCTACAGGCATCAGGACCTGTCGGGGACGTTTGTGCCCGTGATCCGCATCTTGCGGCGATACCTGTCGGCGGTGCTGGAACAAACTGCGGTGTCGATCCCGCTGGAGCCGCGCAAATACGGAATTTCGGTCGGAGTGATCGCGGATCGCAAGCTGATCGGGTCTGCGGGCTTTGTGTTGGCTGTCAGCGCCGACATTCCGGCAGAAAACCTGCGCCGGCATTTCGCGGGCCAAACCAAGCTTGGCCCGGTCGAGGAAATCCGTCAGCTGGTGAACTCTGCCCTGCCCGGCATTGCCCTGCGGCCGCTGCCGGTGGCCCCGCGCCAGATCCCGTATCACGCCAATGTCGTCTATTTCGAGGTCGC
>JAUSPL010000443.1 GCA_030656535.1 Gemmobacter sp. | reverse complement strand
TTCCAATGAAATCAATGCCCCATTTTTACCTGGGGTGAATGTCTGCCCAAAGATTGGGCCAAAGCCTGCCCAAGGCATATATTGTGTCGCCACGCATCAAAAAAAACACGCGTTTTCAGTGGGTTGATGTCTTGACCATGGTATCGGAAAGAATCTTGAGCCAAGGGGCGGCCTTGCCTCTCGCGAACACATTCATCTGGCCAGGCCGGATCACGACTGACTGCAGACCTGTGATGCCCGGGGCACGCCACCTTCACCCGCACCCCTGATGCAGCTGTTGCCCCAGCCCTCTGGGCACTTTCCCCATAGGACGATCCAAGACCCCCGCGGCTTCTGCCTTGAGAGGTTTTCCAACACGGGTCGTGGTCGGGCGCGTGCGCAGTGTTCCGCCGCGACTCGTGTTGGAAAACCTTCACCAATTTTCCCGGATGTTCGTCGGCATGATCGTGCGGCGCCGCCCCTTCCGGAAAGCGGCCATCGGCGCACCTAATCTGCGTTGGTCGAAGGCCTGTGCAGGTCGATTGAGCGGGGGACGGTTGCTGCCAGATAGACGCGTAGCCTTCGTGTCATCAACCTGGCAGTGCTCTCCGATCCGAAAGCGCGCCAATCTGTCCGATGATGCCGAATTGGCGGCACGCCGCTGGTGCCTTCTCAACCGGCCGGTTTATTGCTTGCCGGTCCTCGATGGTCCGAGAATGACGCGACCGGATGGCCTCGCTCCGGCCATCTGACGAAAGCTGTGACATATCACGGCGCCTTGATCCACGTCATCGAAAGGATTTCCCATGTATCGGACTGCTTGCATCAGGATGGATCCAGGTCGGGGACAAAACCCAATGGCAACCGAAACGCATCACGCAGGATCGAATGACCTCCCCTCATCGGCACTGTTGGTCTTTTTCGGCGCAACATTCTTGGTCACCTGGGGTCTGATCGGCATTTATATCCTTTCTCCGAACATCGCTGCTGCAAGGTTTGGCGCGATCAGCGGATCGCATCCGTTCTTCTTTCTGGCAACATGGTCGCCGGCACTGGCCGCTTTCGCTGTCGTGATCTTTCACTGCGGCAGAGCGGGCCTGCGCGCTTTTTTATCCCGCCTTTTGCTGTGGCGTTGCCCCGGACTCTGGGTCGCCCTCATCTTGATCGGCATACCGCTTGTCTTCATGGTCGGCTCCCTAATCAAGGGGGGTCCGATGCTGACGTCGCTGCCACCTGAAGGTGCCGGATCGGTGGTCGCTGTTTTGTTCATGATGCTTCTGCTGGGCCCGGTCGAGGAGTTCGGCTGGCGTGGTGTGGCGCAACCCGTTCTGCAACGTCACATGGCCCCGATCTGGGCCGGGTTGGTGATCGGCGTCGCGTGGGGCTTATGGCATATGCCCGCGTTTCTCTTGTCGGGCACCGTCTACGCCGATTGGAATTTCCTGCCGTTTTTCGTGGGCAATGTGACGCTGGCAGTGCTGGTCACACCGATCTTCAACCAGACGCAGGGCAGTCTGTTGTGGCCGATGCTGTTTCACTGGCAACTCATCAACCCGTTCTGGCCGGATGCCCAGCCTTGGGACACTGTCATTCTTGTCGGTGTGACCGCAGGTGTCGTCTGGTGGAACCGTTCCGCGATGTTCACACGCGACGGATCTGTGACCGAGGTGGTCCCGCGACAACGCGCCCTTTCTGCCAACGTCGCTGGGTAGGCCGATGCACGCGGTTTCGATCGCAGCCGGGATCGTCGCAATGCTCGGGTCTGCCCTGCCCGCGACGGGACAGACTGTGACCGATGTCTCTGCACGACTGGCCGCAACGCTGCAGGACTTCCATACAAGCTACGGCTTTCCCGCGGCGACGGCGTCCATTGCCCTGCCGGATGGGAGGATCGTGACAGCGGCAACCGGGCTTGCCGATATCGAAACCGGACGCACCATGACGCCCGAAACACCAATGCTGGCCGCCAGCGTCGGCAAGACCTTTGTTGCCGCGACGATCCTGGCGCTGGAATCCGAGGGACGTCTTTCGCGGAGCGATCTGCTGGCCGAGCATCTGGGAAACCGCGCGTGGTTTGACAGGCTGCCCAATGCCGAGAGCATTGCCATCGACCACCTGCTGCATCACACCGCAGGGCTACCCGATCACGTCCATCTGCCCGCATTCCAAGCCGCATGGGCGCAAATGATGCAGGGTAACAGGGTCAATGGGCCAGAGGACCTTGTGGGATTCATTGCGGGGCTACAACCGCTGACGGACGCTGGGTCTGCGTGGGCGTACAGCGATACCCGATATATTCTTCTGGGCCTTGTGATCGAACAGGTGACGTCCCAACGCTACCACGACGGTCTGCGCGCGCGATTTCTTGATCCGCTTGCACTGACGGGCACCTTTGCCTCTGACCGCCCCGATCTTTCCGGTCTGGCTGTGGGCTATGTCGCACCCGACAATCCCTTCGGTTTGCCGGAACGCACGGCGGACACGAAGGGACGTCTTCTCTGGGATCCCGCCGTTGAATGGACTGGCGGCGGGCCGGCATCTACCGCGCCGGATCTGGCGCGCTGGGGTCATCTGCTTTTTGGCGGAGCGGCCATGACGCAGCAATATCTTGATCGCCTGCTGGACGCTGTGCAGGTCGCGCCAAAGGATCGGGACACGCTCTATGGCGCGGGTGTCGCGATCCAGACTACGATCCGAGATGGCCGTATCTATGGTCATGGCGGTTGGGTTCCCGGATATGTCTCAAGCCTGCGCCACTACGAGGATCACGGTATTGCCATCACCTTTCAGATCAACACGGATGCGGGCCTCAGGGACGGCACAAGCGATCTTGTGCCCACGCGGGAGGCGAGTCTGGCCGATCTGGTGATAGGTTCGGTCCGATGATCCTGCGGCGCCGTGTCTTGATCGGGTTGGGGGCTGTGGCGCTGACGGCAGGTGCCTATGCGGCCGGTACCTATCGCGCGACAATGGTCAGCGCGAAGGCGCAGATCAGCGGACGCAGCAGCCTAATCCCCACTCGGGCCGGGCCGCTTGAATATGCGGTTGCCGGTCGCGGGACACCGGTGATGATGATCCACGGCACAGGCGGCGGGTTCGATCAGGGGCTGCTGTTCGCCAATGGCCTGCGCGAGGCCGGTTTCCAGATCGTAGCCCCGTCCCGGTTCGGCTATCTGCGCAGCGCCTTTCCCGACGATGCCTCGCCCGCGCATCAGGCGGATGCGCTGGTGGATATGCTGGATCATCTGGGCCTTGACCGGGTCGCCGTGGCGGGGGGATCGGCGGGGGCGCTGACGGCGGCCGAATTCGCGCTGCGGTATCCGGATCGCTGCACGCATCTGGTGCTGATCGTGCCGGCGGCAAACCTGACGGGGCGTGACCCTGTGGCATTCACAGCGCCCCAGCGTCTGGTGGTCGACAGGGTGTTGGAATCTGACGCGTGGTTCTGGGCTTTTGCGACGCTTGCCACCGATGTCCTGCTGCGCACGCTGCTGGCGACCGATCCGGCTTTGCTGGCAAAGGTATCACCCGCAGAGCGCGCTCGCGCCACCTTGATCCGCGCCGGGCTGATGCCGATCAGCCAAAAGACCCTTGGTCTGCGCAATGACGGGGTCTGGGCTGGCTCGCCCACCTCTACCCCGTTCGAGGGGATCACCGTGCCAACGCAGATCCTGTCCTGCGCAGACGATCTTTTCGGCACGGCGGATACGGCGCGGCGGCTGGCCCGGCGCATCCCCGGTGCGCGGCTGACCGTCTATCCCGAGGGTGGTCACATCTGGCTGGGCCATGACGCCGATTTCACCCGCGACATCCGCGATTTCATCATGGGGACCGCGCGTCCCTGATGCGCCGAGGCGCGGGCATATGTCCCATACCGGCGTGAGTCCGAATGCCTTTGGTGGTCCTGATGAGTTGAATCCTGAGACAGTCACACGCCTGCCGAAACCCGGCGCGGGCGAGGTCCGCAACCGTTTGCTGGTGACCCGTGCGATCTTCACAGATGTGAGTATCCCCAAGGGCGTGGATCCGCATGTGACGGAGGTGCCGCCCTTCGCCCCCGGCTACGATATGGTGGGCGTGGTCGATGCGGTGGGACCCGGCGCGGCGCGGTTCCGCCTTGGTGACAGGGTCGCGGACCTTACGACCGTCGGGACCCTAGACGGACAACATTTGACCGCCCGAGGACCGGTTGACGCCCGTCCCTGCGGCTGTGTCTAAGGTGCGGCAGGCCCATCGGCGGATCGGGGCCGGGTCGGTTCAAGGCAAATTGGGGCTCAGGGTCTCGGAACCATGAGGGGTGGCCTTGGCAAGACGCTGGTTGCTCGCGCTTGGCCTTGTCGCGCTGCTGTCCGGCAGACTGATGCCGAGACGTTGGCGGATAGTCTGGAA
>JAUSPL010000442.1 GCA_030656535.1 Gemmobacter sp. | reverse complement strand
AGCACCCCCGGCAGCCCGAGGTCAGGCCGCTGCCCGCGCCACCTGCGCCGGTGCGCCGCGGTAATAGTCCTGCGCGGCCGCCACGCCGGACCCAAGCCGCACCGGCCAGCCCAGATCCGCCATGCACATTTCCGCCGTCGCCAGACCTGACAGCATCATCACATCCGTCAGCATCCCAAGGTGCCCGACGCGGAACACCTTCCCTGCCACCTCGCCCAAGCCCACGCCAAAGGCCACACCGTATTTGTCGGCGGCCAGTTTGACCAGGTCGGTGCCGTTGCACCCTTCGGGCACCACCACGGCCGTCACGGTGTCGGAATACAGATCCGGCGTCGTGGCGCAGGGGGTCAGCCCCCAGGCGGCAATCGCGCGGCGCACGCCTTCAGCGATGCGATGATGGCGGGCATAGACTGCGTCCAGCCCCTCGTCCTCCAGCATCTCGATGGCATGGGCCAACCCTGAAATAAGACCGACCGCAGGGGTGTAGGGGTATCCGCCCGCCGCATATGACCGCAGCATGTCCCGGAAATCAAAGAAGGTGCGGGGCAGGGTCGCGCTGTCCATTGCCGCAATCGCCTTGGGCGACACACCCAGAATGGCCAGACCGGCGGGCAGCATGAAGCCCTTTTGCGATCCCGCCACGGCAATATCGACCCCCCAGCCTGCCATGTCGAATGGCATGGACCCGATCGATGACACCCCATCCACAAACAGCATTGCCCCATGACCGGCAGCGTCCATTGCGCTGCGGATCCCGCCTATGTCAGACTTTACCCCGGTCGCCGTTTCGTTATGCGTCGCAAGGACCGCCTTGATGGTGCCTTCGGTATCGGCCCGCAACGCGGCCTCTATCGCGCCGAGCGGTGCGCCCTGACCCCACGGCGTTTCGATGACCTGCACCCTGAGGCCGTGCCGCTGGCACATGTCGATCCAGCGATGCGAAAACATCCCGAACCGGGCCGCAAGAACCGTATCGCCGGGTGAAAGCGTGTTGGAAATCGCGGCCTCCCAGCCTCCGGTCCCGGTCGAGGGCAGGATGATCACCTCACCCTGATCCATCCCGATCACGCGGCGCACGCCCGCCACAGCGGGGTTGAACAGCCGGGCAAACGCAGGCGAGCGGTGGTCGATCGTCGGCATGTCGCAGGCCTTGCGGATTGCCTCGGGGATGTTCGTCGGGCCGGGGATGAAAACCGGGTTCTGGCTGGACATTGCGCTCTCCTCCTTGGCGGCGTTCGTATGACGTTAGCCCCAGTGCGCTTTTTTCACAATTTTTTCGAAATTGTTTTTCAAAACAGGGATCGTCCCGGTTTATCCTTGCATAACAACAGCAATGCATTTTTCATCAGGCAAAAGCATATTTCGAAAAGAAGAAAAGGCCCTTCGTTCATGGCTGATTCCCCGAAACCCCGTGGTCGCCCGCGCAGTTTTCATGACAAGACGGACCAGAACACGGTGCAGTCGCTGGACCGTGCGTTGGGATTGCTGGAGGTGCTGGCAGCCAGCCCCGGCCTGACCTTGTCGGACCTGTCGTCCAAGGCGTCTGAAGCCCCGGCCACCGTGTATCGCGCGCTGGTGACGTTGCAATTGCACAGAATGGTGGAACTGGAAGAACCCGGGCAAATCTGGCATGTCGGGTCTGGCGCCTTTCGCATCGGCACAGCCTTCTTGCGGCGGACCAAAGTGGTTGAACGTGCCCGCCAGCCGATGGATGCCCTGATGCGCCAGACCGGCGAAACCGCCAATCTTGGCGTTGAATCCGGCGACGAGGTGCTGTTCCTGTCACAGGTTGAAACGCATGAGGCGATCCGCGCCTTTTTCCCGCCGGGAACCAAGGGGCCGATGCATGTGTCAGGCATCGGCAAGGCGTTGCTGGCGTGGTATTCGCCTGACCGTGTGCAGGGTATCATCGCGCGGCAGGGGTTGCCGGGGTTCACATCGCTGTCGCTGACGTCGGAACACGCGCTGCTGCGGGATCTGGCGCGAACGCGAGACCGGGGCTTTGCCATCGACGATCAGGAACGTGCGACCGGAATGCGCTGCGTCGCCGCCCCGGTGTTCAACGCCTATGGTGAACCCGTGGCCGGTTTGTCGGTGTCTGGTCCTGCCTTCCGCGTCGGCCTGTCGGATGCCGTGCGGATCGGTGTGCTGGTGCGTGCTGCTGCAGATGCGGTAACCGAAGCGACCGGCGGCCAGCGCCCCGCCTGACCCCAACAAGATTTTTCGGAGGACACGATGACAGCCCAACGCCCGATCCTGACTGTGACGCTGAACCCTGCGCTGGATGTTTCCGCCCATGCGGACCGGGTGGTTTCGGGGCCGAAGCTGCGTCTGTCGGGGGTGGTGACGGAACCCGGCGGCGGTGGGGTGAACGTCGCGCGGGCTGTGCAGCGGTTGGGCGGTGACGTCCGGGCGCTGGTTGTCTTGGGGGGGGCTACGGGCACACGATTGGCCGAGTTGCTGCGCGGCGAAGGTCTGGGCGTGATTGTGCATCCGGTGCCCGGCGATACCCGACAAAGCCTTGTGGTGACCGATGCGGCAGGGGCGCAGTTTCGGTTTGTCTTGCCGGGGCCAGAGGTTGCGGATGAGTCGCCGTTGATCAGCGCTATTGCGATGGCCGCCCCGCCGGGTGCCTTGGTGGTCCTGTCGGGCAGCCAGCCGCCCGGCATTTCCGCCGATTTCCCCATGCGGCTGGCAGCAGCACTGCCTGACCGGCAGATGATCGTCGACACTTCTGGTGCGGCGCTGGACCACGTTGTGACCCACTCGACCGGCGTCTCCATGCTCCGCATGGATGAGGCCGAGGCCGAGTCAGTGGCTGGCCGCGCCCTGCTGACGTCCGCAGATACAGCAGATTTCTGCGAAAGTCTGGTGCGGGCTGGTTCGGCGCAGATGGTCGTTGCTGCGCGTGGTGCCGAAGGGTCTGTGCTGGCAAATGTGCAGGGCCGTTGGCACGCCATTCCGCCAATGGTGCCGGTCATCAGCAAGACCGGTGCGGGCGACAGTTTTACCGCAGGGTTCACCCTTGCGCTGGCAGTGGGCATGGACCCGGCTGCCGCATTGCTGGCCGGAACCGCCGCCGCCGCCGCCGCCGTCATGACGCCCGGGACTGAGCTTTGTCACCAGTCGGACGCCGATCGCCTGCTGGCCGCGTGCAAGATTGAACAGATATGACCCTGCAAAACCGGGTCATGCCCGACGGGCAGGTGATCGCGACCCCGGCGCGGGGGATGTTCATGGGCAACCGCGGGATCTTGCACGATGATCGTCAGGTGCTTGGCCCCGCCCGTTGGCGCCACCGCAACTGGGTGTGTTGCGTCCTTGCGTTCAAGGGACCAAAGCGAGCCTTGATGGCGCCGCACAGATATACCGAGTTGTTCTTTCTGGACGAGGCCGTGGCGCTTGCTGCCGGACACCGGCCCTGCGCCGAATGTCGCCGGGGTGATTTCACCCGATTTCGGACAGCATGGGCAGCGGCGTTTGGCGGGGTGCCATCGGCGCCCGACCTTGACCGCGTGTTGCACCAAAGCCGCGTGACGGGGCGGACCCAGCGGACCCACTTTGCCCCGGCAAAGACCCTGCCAAACGGCGCAATGCTGCGCAGCGAAAACCGCCTTTGGCTGGTCCTGCACGGACAGATGCGGTGTTTTGCGCCAGAGGGATACGGCCCGCCCGCCCCGCTGCCCGATCGGGATGTCGAGGTGCTGACCCCGGCCGCAACTGTTGCGACCTTGCGCGCGGGATATGCGCCCGCGCTGCACCCGACCGCCTAGGACCCGTCGCGCCAGCGGTTGACGATGGGATATCGGCGGTCCAGCCAGAACGCCCGGCTGCTTAGACGTACCCCTGGTGCGGACTGGAACCGCTTGTATTCGCTTCCATAGACCAGCGATTCCACTTTTTTCACCGTTGCACGGTCGAACCCGGCTGCGACCAGATCGGCCACCGAGGCATCGCGGTCCACCAGCCCCTCAAGGATTGCATCCAGCACCGGATAGGGCGGCAGGCTGTCTTCGTCCTTTTGGTCGGCGCGCAGTTCAGCCGACGGCGGTTTGTCGATCACCGACGCCGGGATCACCACGCCCGCAGGCCCGTGCATCCAGGGGCGGTGGTTGATGTTGCGCCAACGGCAGGTTTCAAACACGCGGGTCTTGTACAGGTCCTTGATCGGGTTATAGCCGCCCGCCATATCGCCGTAGATCGTGGCATAGCCGACGGCGACCTCGGATTTGTTGCCGGTGGTCAACACCATTGCGCCAAACTTGTTCGACAGCGCCATGAGCAGCAGACCGCGCAGGCGGGACTGGATGTTTTCTTCTGTCAGGTCAGGCTTGGTGTCTGCAAACAACGGCGCAAGCGCCTGCGTCACCGCCGCACGCGGACCCTCGATCGGGATGGTGTCCAGCCGGGTGCCGATAGCGCGCGCCACCGCCTCGGCATCGTCCAGCGACGCGCGCGAGGTGTATTCAGACGGCAGCATCACGCAGTGTACGTTGTCAGGGCCGATCGCATCCGCCGCAATCGCGGCCACCAGCGCCGAATCCACCCCGCCCGACAATCCCAGCAACACGCGCTTCAGCCCGCTTTTGCCCATGTAGTCGCGCAGGCCTTCGACCATGGCGCGGTAATCGCTTTCCCATTCGTCGGGCAACAGGTCCAGGTCACCTGTCTCTGCGCGCCACCCATCAGGGCCGGATACGAAGTCCACATGCCGCAAGCATTCTTCAAACGCTGGCAGTTGCACGGCCAGCGCGCCGCCGGGGTTCAGCACAAAGGACTTGCCGTCGAACACCTGATCGTCCTGTCCGCCCACCATGTTCAGATAGACCAGCGGCAGACCCGTCTCGATCACCCGCGCGACCATCAGGTTCTGGCGCACGCTCTGCTTGCCGCGGGCATAGGGGGAACCGTTGGGCACAAGCAGTATCTCGGCCCCTGTTTCTGCCAGTGTCTCGGCGACGTCGGGGTGCCAGCTGTCCTCGCAGATTGGCGTACCGATGCGCAGGGGGCCAATGCGGTACGGGCCCGACACCGGGGCAGAGGCATAGACCCGCTTTTCGTCGAACACGTCGCTGTTGGGCAGGTGGTGCTTGTGGATCACTGTCACGACCTTGCCGCCATGCAAGATGTGCCAACCGTTGTAAAGCCGCCCTTGATGAACGTCCGGCGCGCCGATACCGATTGCCGGGCCGTCCGCACAGGCCAGGGCCAGTTCGGCCAGTCTGGCCGCCACTTCGGCCTGAAAGCCGGGGCGCAAGACAAGGTCCTGCGTCTGGTATCCCGTCAGGAACATCTCGGGCAGGGCAATCATGTCTGCACCCGCGTCCCGCGCAACGGCCCATGCCGTCTGCGCTTTGGTGATGTTCGCGGCCAGTGCCCCGACGGTCGGGTTCAACTGCGCCAAAGTCAGGCGAAAACGGTTGGCCATGGCGGGCCCTTTCGTTCAATCAGAAATCCTTGTCGATCTTCTAGCAGAAACATCGCCCGGCGAAAGGGATGGCGGACCTATGCCGAGTGTTCTGGCTGGCATGCTTGCCACAAAGCGCGACGGCCACTAGGCTATCTGCAAAACGGCTCGGCAACGGAGACAACCTCAGATGACACCCAAGGCACGGGCGATCGCCCCCCGGCTATTTCTGCTGGTTGCAATGCTGGCATGCGGACAGCCCGCGCTGGCGCAAGATCAGGTGCTGACCAAACAATACGATGACGGCTCGGTCTACGAGGGGTCGTTCCGGGATGGTCGGCAACACGGCACGGGCACCTATCGCCTGCCGGATGGCTATGAATACACCGGCGATTGGGTTGACGGTGAAATCCGGGGGCAAGGGGCCGCCCGGTTCCCAAACGGGTCCGTCTATGAGGGCGCTTTTGTCGCGGGCAAACCAGAGGGGAAAGGCAAGATCACCTTTTCCGATGGGGGTACCTATGACGGCGACTGGACGACGGGACGCATGACCGGCACCGGAACCGCAACCTACACCGGAGGCGTCACCTATACCGGCAGTTTCCGCAACGGGCTTGCGCATGGCGCGGGCGTGATGGAAAGCCCGGGGGGGTACAGCTATGATGGGGACTGGGTCGACGGGGTCAAGGAAGGCCGCGCCCGTATCACCTATCCTGATGGCGCCACTTACGAAGGTGACATCCTGGCGGGCGACCGTCACGGCACCGGCACGTTGACCATGCCCGACGGGTTGACCCATGTCGGTGAATGGCGCGACGGGCAAATGAACGGTCCGGGCAAACTGACACTGGCGAATGGCGATGTGTATGAAGGTGACTTTGTCAACGGTGAACGCCACGGCAAGGGGCGCGTCAGCTATGCAGTTGGCGGCAGCTATGAAGGCGATTTCGCCAACAACAGGCGTCACGGCAAAGGTGTGTTCACGAACGCTGCAGGCAATGTGTATGATGGGGATTGGTCCGAGGGCCGTATCGCCGGTACCGGCACCATGACCTATGCGGATGGCAGTGTGCAGACCGGCCAGTGGCGCGATGACCTGCCCGAGGGGCAAGGCCGCATCACCTGGAAGGGCGGTCAAAGCTATGAGGGTACCTTTCGCGCCGGGGTGATCGAAGGCAGTGGGGTGATGCGCTATACCAATCAAACAAGCTATGAGGGCAGCTTTCGCGCAGGACTGCGCCACGGCAAGGGAAAGATCACCTATGCCGACGGGTACAGCTATGAGGGCGACTGGGTCGACGACGTCCGGCAAGGCGAGGGCGTCGCGACCTACCCTGACGGTGCGGTCTATACCGGGGGCTTTGTCGCAGACCGGCGCCACGGACGCGGCGTCCTGGTTCGCAAGGATGGCTATCGCTATGAGGGCGCGTTCAAAGATGGCGAGATCGAGGGACAGGGCATAGCAACCTATCCCGGCGGCGACGTGTATGAGGGCAGCTTTCG
>JAUSPL010000440.1 GCA_030656535.1 Gemmobacter sp. | reverse complement strand
GGGGATCGATCTGGATACCCTGCGCGGGCCATCGTCGTTGATTGATGCCATCTGTCCTGCGGCAACGTCTGCGGTGCTGACAGGGCCAAGTTTTGCCGCAGATATCGCACGCGGTCTGCCGACCGCGCTGACCCTGGCCTGCGCCGATGACGTGATCGGCGAGGTGTTGCAGGCTGCGCTGTCGACGCCGGTCTTGCGGCTTTATCGCACGACGGACGTGACGGGGGCTGAACTGGGGGGCGCGCTGAAGAACGTGATCGCTATCGCTGCGGGCATCGTGATGGGCGCGGGTCTGGGCGAAAGTGCACGGGCGGCGCTGATGACGCGGGGCTATGCCGAAATGGTGCGCTTTGCCCAGCAGTTGGGCGCGCGTGGGGAAACGCTTGCCGGGTTGTCAGGGTTTGGCGACCTGGTCCTGACCTGCACCTCTGATCAGTCGCGCAACTTCCGCCATGGTCTTGCGTTGGGCCGCGGTGCCGCGCCGGACGCTGGCGCCACGGTCGAAGGGTTGGCGACGGCGCAGGCCATTGTGCGGCAGGCGATCCGCCTTGCGGGTCTGTCACAGATCCCCATCACCTCTATGGTTGCCGCAGTTACAACGGGCCGCCATACCATTCCAGAGGCCGTGCAGGCCCTGATGTCCCGACCCCTCAAACAGGAGTAACCGATGCTTTTTGCGCTGAACTGCCTTGATAAACCGGGATCGCTTCCGATCCGGCTGGAAAACCGCCCCGCGCATCTTGACTATCTCAACGGGTCGGGTTCCGTCGTCTTTGCCGGACCCTACATCGAGGCTGACAAGCCGGTCGGATCCTTGGTCGTGATCGAGGTGGCTGATCGTGCTGCCGCCGAGGCGTTCGCGGCGGCTGACCCCTATGCCAAGGCTGGGCTGTTTGAAACGGTGACGCTGCGCGAGTGGCGAAAGGTCATAGGCTGATGGCGTATTGGCTGTTCAAATCCGAACCGGACGCTTGGTCCTGGGATCAGCAGGTCGCAAAGGGCGCGGCAGGCGAGGAATGGAGCGGCGTGCGCAACTATCAGGCGCGCAACAATATGCGGGCAATGGTGGTGGGGGATCTTGGGTTTTTCTACCATTCCAACATCGGCAAGGAAATCGTCGGTATTGTTGAGGTGTGCGCCCTGTCGCACCCAGACAGTACGACCGACGATCCGCGCTGGGACTGCGTCAGCATCAGGGCGGTGCAGCCATTGCCCCGCCCTGTGACGTTGGAAGATTGCAAGGCCGACCCGCGCCTGTCCAAGATGGCGCTGGTCAACAACATGCGGCTGTCGGTACAGCCCGTCACCGAGGCCGAATGGCAGACGATCTGCGCATTGGGCGGGCTATAGCCCGTCTGTCGGCTTGGTGGCGGGACCTCGCAAACGCCAGATCGCGCCAATGACTCCGCCGATCAACCCACCAAGGGGCGCGATGACAAATACGACACCCATCGCATAAGCGCCCTCACGCTGGGAAATGCTGAACACGGCTGCCGCGGCAACGGCAAGGATCAAGGCCACCACGACGCCCAGCAGAAACCCAAGCGCAAACCCGCCAGCGCCGCGCAGGGCTTTCGCAGTCCAGCGGTTGGGGCGAGTGGCGTGCCAGATACCCAACACGACAAAAGGCCCGGCAAACAGCACCGTCATGACCGGCAGTGGCCAATTTTCGTTCCAAAGCCGGGTGGGCACCAAGGTAAACTGCGCAAGAATCGCGAGGGCAAATCCTAAGGGAAGTCCGACAACTGCCCCGAGGCCTGCGCCGATCATGGCTTTGCCGATGTTCATCCTTGTCCCGTTTCCTGGCCGCGCTCCACGCGCATCAGGGTGAGCTTTCTTCGCCAATCCGGCAAGACCTGATCGCTGACTGTTTGGAACGGCGGGTTGCAGGTATCTGGTCTTCACAGCCCGGCCCCGCCGGTTTGGCCCCCCGAACAAGGGATCCGGAGCCGAGGCGATTGTCAGATGGGTGGGCACGGTCACGGGGCCGAGTTCTGCCAGATCGCCATGTGCGCTGATTTGATAACTGTGGGGGGCTCCGACCCCCCGGAACCCCCCACCGCCCAAGTGCACCCTTCGCACCACGGGAAACTGAATAGGTTCCGGCCATTCTGGCTGGTTCAACCTTGTACCGCGTTTGTGCCCCGGACGGAAATGACAAGTGCCGGGGATTTGAACCAAATCCCCGGCACTAATTGTACAGCGGTGGCAGGATCAGCCGTAGACGGCTTCTTTGCCGAAATGTTTGACCAACATGTAATACACCACGGCGCGGTGTTTGTTGCGCTCGGATTTGCCGTAAACTTCGATGACTGCCTTGATGGCATCCATCAGGGCGGGGCCGTCGGCGAGGCCAAGTTTCTTGACGAGAAAGTTGTTTTTGACGGTTTCAAGCTCGGACGGGTCAGAGCCCGCGACGGTCGAGCTGTCGGCGTTATAGATCGACGGACCGCAGCCGATCGTCACCTTGGTCAAGAGCGCCATATCTGGCGTCATCTTGCATTTGTTTGTCAGATCGTCGGCATACTTTGCAATCAGATCGTCCCGCTTGCTCATCCCTTAACTCCTACCTGCCCCGATGTGGGTCGTTGCCATCAAAAGACCTTTTGGCCTTGAGCACAAGGATAGGGGCGGCGTTCTTTCGCACCAAGCGAAAAAGCCGCCCCTTGGGGGGAAAAACCCCGCAGGCCCGTCACAAGGTCAGAGATCAGTAGCGGTAGTGCTCGGGCTTGAACGGACCCTCGACGGAGACGCCGATATAGTCCGCCTGATCTTTGCGCAATTGAGTCAGCTTGACGCCGATGCGCTCCAGATGCAGCCGGGCGACCTTTTCATCCAGCGCCTTGGGCAGGATGTAGACGCCGGGCTTATAGTCGTCGCCCTTGGTCCACAGCTCGATCTGCGCCAGAACCTGGTTGGTAAAGCTGGCCGACATCACAAACGACGGATGGCCCGTGGCATTGCCAAGGTTCAGCAGGCGGCCTTCGGACAAAAGGATGATGCGGTTGCCCGAGGGCATCTCGATCATGTCCACCTGGTCCTTGATGTTGGTCCACTTGTGGTTCTTCAGCGCGGCGACCTGAATTTCGTTGTCGAAATGGCCGATGTTGCCGACAATGGCCATGTTCTTCATCTCGCGCATGTGCTCGAGCCGGATCACGTCCTTGTTGCCGGTTGTGGTGATGAAGATGTCGGCCGAGGACACGACGTCCTCCAGCAGCACAACCTCAAACCCGTCCATCGCAGCCTGCAGAGCGCAAATCGGGTCAACTTCGGTGACCTTCACGCGCGCACCGGCACCCTGCAGCGAGGCGGCAGAACCCTTGCCCACGTCGCCATATCCGCAAACCACGGCTACCTTGCCGGCCATCATGGTGTCGGTGGCGCGACGGATGCCGTCGACCAGCGACTCCTTGCAGCCGTATTTGTTGTCGAACTTGGACTTTGTGACGCTGTCGTTGACGTTGATCGCGGGGAAGGGCAGTTGGCCCTTCTTGTGCAGATCATACAGTCGGTGGACGCCAGTGGTGGGTTCGTCCGACACGCCCTTGAGCGCTGCGCGCTGTTGGGTGAACCAACCGGGGCTGGCTTTCAGGCGCTTCTTGATCTGGTTGAACAGGCAGACTTCTTCGTCGCTGGTCGGAACTTCGATCAGTGAGGTTTCACCCGCTTCGACCCGTGCGCCAATCAGGATATAGAGCGTCGCATCGCCGCCGTCATCCAGGATCATGTTGCAGGTGCCACCCTCTCCGCCAAACTGGAAGATGCGGTCAGTGTATTCCCAATAGTCTTCCAGCGTTTCGCCCTTGATTGCAAACACCGGAGTGCCGCTGGCGGCAATCGCCGCTGCCGCGTGGTCCTGGGTCGAAAAGATGTTGCACGACGCCCAGCGGACATCAGCGCCAAGCACCTTGAGCGTCTCGATCAGAACGGCGGTCTGGATGGTCATGTGCAGCGAACCGGCGACGCGCGCGCCGCTGAGTGGTTTGCTTGTCCCGAACTCGGTCCGCAAGGCCATCAGGCCAGGCATTTCTGTTTCCGCGATATCCAGTTCCTTGCGACCGTAGGCAGCAAGAGAAATGTCCTTTACAATGTAATCCTGTACCATCGGGCATGTTCCTTGTTCTATGATATTGGGGGCAGATAGCACTGTGCCCCCTGTGCGGCAATGGCGGACGGGGCAGAACACTGGCGCAGCCCCGGACCCGGGATCTATTCAACACTCCAAATCGATCAGATCAGCGTTCCTGCCCAGACGGCACAGCCGGTGATGGCGGCGCCGGTCAGCAGCCAGATCAACGGGTGAACCGGACGTTTTGGCGGCGGGGGCGGTGGTTCTGACTGGCGGATCAGATATTCCTCGACCAGACCCGGCAAGCGGGGCCCGAACCGCGCCAGGATGCGGACCGTCTTGGTAAGATCGCGCAGCACGGCCTTTGGGCCGATGGTGTTGGCAACATATGCCTCGACCACCGGGCGGGCGACCTGCCAGATATTGATGTGCGGGTCCAGGCCCCTGGCCACGCCCTCGACCACGACCATCGTGCGTTGCAGCAAGATCAGTTCGGTCCGGGTCTGCATGCCAAAGCGCTCTGTGACCTCAAACAGGTAGTGCAGCAGTCGCGCCATCGAAATGCGGCTGGCATCCATGCCAAAGATAGGCTCGCCCACCACCCGAAGCGCACCGGCAAACTCATCAATATCGCGGTCTGCGGGCACATAGCCCGCCTCGAAATGGACTTCGGCGACCCGGCGATAGTCGCGGCGGATGAAACCCATCAGGATTTCCGCATAGACCCGCCGCGTGTATTCATCCAATCGCCCCATGATCCCAAAGTCAAAGGCGATGATGTCCCCGTTTGCTGCGACCTTCAGGTTGCCCTGATGCATATCTGCATGAAAATAGCCGTCGCGCAGCGCATGGCTCAGAAAAAGGTGCAAGACCCGCGCACCCAGCACTGTACGGTCATGGCCTGCCGCATCCAGCGCCGCGTTGTCGGCGAGGTTGATGCCCTCGGCCCAGTCCATGGTCATCACCTGACGGCCCGACAGATCCCAGATCGGCTTTGGGATCTTGAAGCCCTGATCTTTTTCGGTGTTCGCCGCGAATTCGGCAGCAGCCGAGGATTCGAGCCGCAGATCCAGTTCCCCCAGCACCACGCCCTCGAAATGCCTGATGACGTCATTGGGGCGCAACCTGCGCGATGCGGGCGACAGAACCTCTATTGCCCCGGCAGCAAGATAAAAGGCGTCGATGTCCTTGCGAAAGGCGCGTTCGATCCCGGGGCGCAACACCTTGACTGCAACCTCTTGCCCGGTGCCGACCAGCCGCGCGCGATGCACCTGTGCAATAGAGGCTGCGGCGACGGGTTCTGAAAACTCTGAGTACACCTGATCTGTGGTCAGGCCCAGTTCGTCCTCGATCATCCGCTTGGCGACAGCCGTGGGAAAGGGCGGCAGCTTGTCTTGCAGGTACTTCAGCTGTTGGGCCAGATCTTCGCCGACGACATCGGGGCGGGTTGACAGAATCTGGCCGAACTTGATGTAGGCTGGGCCAAGAGCCGTCAGCGCGCGTGTCGCCGGGGGCAGGGCAGGGTCGCCCCTGAGCCCCAACCATTTGAACGGCCAGCCAATGATACGGGCCACCATGCGGATGCGGGGCGGCGTCTTGAACGCCTCCAACACGACGCCGATCGCGCCCGTGCGTTCCAGCGTCGCCAGCGTACGCACAAGACGGATGATGTTGTGTGGGCCGCGCATCAGATCTTCCAGCCGGAATGCAGGGCCGCGATTCCCATCGTCAGGTTGCGGTATTTCACCTGACCGAACCCTGCGTCGCGTATCATGGCAGCGAATGTGTCCTGATCGGGGAACTTGCGGATCGATTCCACCAGATACTGATAGCTGTCGCGGTCGCCTGCCACGATCTGCCCCATCACGGGGATCACGTTGAAGGAATAAAGGTCATAGGCCTTTTGCATCATGTCATTCGGAATCTGGCTGAACTCCAGCACCATCAGCCGTCCACCGGGGCGCAACACGCGGTAGGCCTCGCGCAGCGCATCATTGATACGGGTGACATTCCGGATGCCAAAGCTGATCGTGTAGACGTCAAACGAGTTGTCGGCAAAAGGCAGGGCCATCGCATCGCCCACCACCCAGTCAAGGCTGTCGGCCATGCTGTCGGCCTCGGCCCGCATGCGGCCCGCGATCAACATGGATTCGGTCATGTCGCACACCACAGCCTCTGCGTGCCCTGCGCGCCTCAGGAACCGGAACGCCACGTCGCCGGTGCCGCCCGCCACATCCAGCAACCGCTGACCGGGCCGTGGGGCCAGCCAGTCCATCATCGCATCTTTCCAGATGCGGTGGATCCCCATGCTCATCACGTCGTTCATGATGTCGTATTTCGACGCAACCTTGGTGAATACGCCGTGCACCATGCCGGCCTTGTCGCCCTCGGGGACGTCGCGAAAGCCGAAGTGGGTGGTTTTGTCATCCGTGCTGGTCATGCCGTACCCTCGCCCGATAGCTGCCGCTCTGGGGATATAGCGTTGGTGCGGCTCAGGGGAAACCAGCAAACTGCCGCAGGCGGGGTATCAGATTGTTGATACCCCCAATGTGGTGGGATTGGCCCGGCGCGTCCTGGTCAGACTCGGGTCGCAAAGGTCGCGCGCGTTGAGTCGCAAAGGTCGCGCGCGTTGAAATGCATTGTGGGGCGCACCAGATTGCTGGAAGTTGCGCAGCATCGGTTTGACCGCGACGAAAGGCCCACCCCACCCCATGCCTGAACTGCCCGAAGTTGAAACTGTCCGGCGCGGCCTTGCGCCCGTCATGGAGGGACGACAGATCGTGACGGCTGATGTCCGCCGCCCCGATCTGCGCTGGCCGCTGCCGGATCGCATGGCCGAACGGTTGACGGGGCAGACGGTCAATCGGTTGCGGCGGCGGTCCAAGTATATTCTTGCAGATCTGTCTGGTGGCGAAACCTTGCTGATCCACCTGGGCATGTCAGGACGGATGTTGATATCCGGCGCTGACAGGTCGCGGTCGGCGCCCGGGGACTTTTTTCATGCCCATCCGGCGCCGGAAAAGCATGACCATGTGGTGCTGGACATGGCAGGGGGGGCGCGCATCACGTTCAATGACGCGCGACGGTTCGGCATGATGGACCTGATGGCGACCGACGGCGAGGCACATCATCCCCTATTGGCCGCGATCGGACCCGAGCCGCTGGGCAATGATTTCTCGGACTTCTATCTGGTGGCGCGCTTGCGGGACCGGCGCACCCCGATCAAGTCGGCGCTGCTGGATCAAGGTATCGTCGCCGGGCTGGGAAATATCTATGTCTGCGAAGTGTTGTTTCGTGCGGGAATCGCTCCGAATCGCCTGGCCGGCCAGCTTGATCCTGCGCAAATCGCAGGGCTGGTACCGATCATCCGCGACGTGCTGTCCGAGGCGATCGAGGCGGGCGGGTCCAGTTTGCGTGACTACCGGCAAGCCGACGGTGAACTGGGATATTTCCAGCATACATTTCGCGTCTATGGCCGCGAAGGGGCGCCGTGTGTGAAGCAGGGGTGCATCGGGACCATTGCGCGACTTGTTCAGTCGGGCAGGTCGTCGTTCCATTGCCCTATTTGCCAGAGATGACTTGATCCCGCGCCGCGTCCTGCTAGGACTCTTGCGACTATCAGACAAGGGGATTGCGGGATGGCCTATGAAACGTTGATCGTCGAGATCGAGGATTACGTCGCAGTGGTGCGGCTCAACCGGCCCGACGCGCTGAACGCGCTGAACGCCAAGTTGATGAGCGAACTGGCGGTGGCAATGTCTGACCTGGATGCCAATGACAAGGTCCGCTGCATCGTGCTGACCGGGTCCGAAAAGGCCTTTGCCGCCGGGGCAGACATCAAGGAGATGTCCGAGAAGTCGTATGTGGAAGTGTTTACCCAGGACCTGTTCACCAACGATACCGAAGCCATGTTGCGTGTGCGCAAGCCGATCATCGCCGCCGTGTCCGGCTATGCGTTGGGTGGGGGATGCGAGCTGGCGATGATGTGCGATTTCATCATCTGCTCTGATACCGCGAAATTTGGCCAGCCTGAAATCAACCTTGGTGTTGTCGCGGGTATCGGCGGGACCCAACGGCTGACACGGTTTGTCGGCAAGTCCAAGTCGATGGACATGCACTTGACCGGGCGTTTCATGGATGCCACCGAGGCGGAACGGTCGGGACTCGTGTCGCGCGTGGTCCCTGTCAAGAAACTGATGGAAGAAGCCATGGCCGCCGCGCGCAAGATTGCGGAAAAGTCGATGCTGACCGCAATGGTCGTCAAGGAATCGGTCAACCGCAGCTATGAAACGACGCTGCGTGAGGGGCTGTTGTTCGAACGACGTGCGTTTCACGCGCTGTTTGCGACCGAGGACCAAAAGGAAGGCATGTCAGCCTTTGTCGAGAAGCGTACTCCGCAATTCCGGGACCGCTGATCGCGATTATCCAAGGCCGGGCGTAACATTTCTGTTTCCTTCGCCCGGTCATTGCACTATATGCCAGCGGTACATGCGCGTGGGCCCGCTTAGGCAAGAATCAATCTGGCTGATATGGGCCAGGGTCTTGGTCTATTGCGCAACAGAAACGTAACAGACCGGAAGATCAGAACACCTATGGCCAACACGTCCCAGTCCAAGAAGCGCGCGCGTCAATCCGAAGCCCGCTATGCCGTGAACAAAGCTCGTCGTTCGCGTATCCGTACGTTCTTGCGCAAGGTTGAAGAAGCGATCGCTTCTGGCAACCCTGACGCAGCAAAGACTGCGTTGCAGTCGGCGCAGCCGGAACTGGCACGCGGTGTGACCAAAGGCGTTATGCACAAGAATACCGTTGCACGGAAAATGTCGCGCCTGTCGTCGCGCGTGAAGGCACTTTCGGCAACCCCCGCCGAGTGAATTGACGGTCTGCAGGACCTCCGGGACGTGTCCCGGCACAGGCGCCCTTTCGGGCGCCTTTTGCATGATCGCCGTCGAACTTTCACGCATCCGTGACCTTTTTGCACGGAGCCGGGATTCGGTTCGGCAAAGACCGAGTCAACAGAGAAGTTCGGTTGCGCCCGCTCCGGCGCAGTTGATACGGTCAAGTTGCGATTCACATCGTCCCTGGGGGGGACATGGCCGTCGCAAAGGGCACGAAATCAGTTGTTTCCGGTTTACCCTTTGCTTTCAATGGGGTGCGTAGTTCAGACCTGTCG
>JAUSPL010000439.1 GCA_030656535.1 Gemmobacter sp. | reverse complement strand
GTCCAGATCAGATAGATGGTCAGCCCGACCGGCAAGACCACGACCAGCCCGGTCAGGAAGCTGGATCGCAAGCCGACGAACATGCTGCGTTTTCGATGCTCTGGTTCAGACATTTCACCGGCCCTTTCAGCGCCAGAATCTAGGCGCTGATGCGTGCCTCCACAATGGGGCAACGCGCGCCGGACTCAGACTTTTGTCAGCGCCGCGATGTCCTTGGCGATGTCTGCCGCCAGCCGCGCGTTGTTCAGCACCAGCGCGATATTCGCGTCCAGCGACCGCCCTCCCGTCAGGGCAAAGATCCGGTCCAGCAAGAACGGCGTGACCGACTTTGCCGCGATCCCCTGGGTCTGTGCCTCGGCCAATGCCGCCTCGATCACCGGACCGATTTCCGACAACGGAATCTCAGCCTCTTGCGGGATCGGATTGGCGATCAACTGCCCGCCCGGCAGACCCAACCGGGCCCGCATCACGTGCGCCTGCGCGATCTGCGCAGATGTGTCCGCACGCATCGGCGCAGGCAACCCGGAAGAGCGGGCCCAGAACGCCGGGAACGTATCTTGACCGAATGCAATCACCGGCACACCAAGGGTTTCCAACAGCTCCAACGTCTTGGGCAGGTCCAGAATGGCCTTGGCCCCCGCCGCGACAACCGTCACCGGCGATTGCGCCAGTTCATGCAGATCGGCAGACACGTCAAAGCTGGTTTCGGCCCCGCGGTGCACGCCGCCGATACCGCCGGTCGCAAACACGGAAATCCCGGCCAGCCGGCAACAGATCATGGTCGCGGCCACTGTGGTCGCCCCCATCTCGCCCATTGCCAGACAGTGTGCAATATCGGCCCGTGACAACTTTCGGACATGCTCGGCGCGGCCAAGACGGTCCAGATCGCCATCGGTCAGCCCGATCAGGATGCGCCCGTCCATCACCGCCGTGGTGGCGGGGATCGCGCCGGATGCACGCACCTCGGCCTCGACCGCGCGCGCGGTATCGACGTTTTGCGGAAACGGCATGCCATGCGTGATGATGGTGGATTCAAGCGCCACGACCGGGGCGCCGTCGCGCAGCGCCTCCAAAAGCCCGGGGGCAAACGCAAGGGGAGCAGTCATGTGCCGATATCTCCTGATACATAGTCTGCCGCAGCGCGCAGGGCCTGCGACAGGGCCTGAGCACGGGACATGCCGCGCAGTTCTGCCACCATATGCGCAGCCATGAAGGTGTCCCCCGCGCCCGTGACACGCGTTACCAGAACCGGAGGCGGGCTGTCCAGCACCAGCCCGCTGTCCGCACGCCCATCCGCGCAGGTGTGTCCGCCATCTGTGACCAAAACCCGTGCAGCCCCGCGGTCCAAAAGCGCCTGTGCCGCCGATGCCGCCTCGGGAAACCGTGTTTGGCACAGCAGGCCTGCCTCTTCCAGGTTGACATAAAGGGTTGCCCCGGGATGGGACAGCAACGGAATCAACCGTTCCGCCTTGCCCGGGCTTGCGGGGGCCACACGCAGGTCGGCGGCGGCAAACAGGGGCGACGCCGCAATGTCGGCCAGCAACGCCGTCGTCAGATTGCCGTCAAGCGCCACCAACCCGGCATAGGGCGCGTTCACCGACCCGACCCGACCATCACCCATCGGTGCGAGTATCTTGGGCCCGGCGGCCTCAAGGCTGTGGGCGTCGGCAATGGCTGCGACCAGCCCCCCGGCCCCCTCGATCGCCATATAGACATCGGTTGGCAGATCGTCCGACCGGTACAAAAGCCCGGTGTCCAACCCCAGATGACCGCAGGCGGCCACCAGATCGTTGCCCTCGACGTCGCGCCCGACACAAGACATCAGCGCAGGCCGCAAACCAAACCGTGCCAGCGTCATGGCGATATTCAGCGCTACCCCGCCTGGCAACCGCGTAATGCGGCCCGGCACGTCCGATCCAAGCCGCATGGAAGTGGCAGACCGGCCAATCACATCCCACAGCACCGAACCGATGCAGATCACATCGGGCGGCATCGTTTGCTTGGCGCTCATGTCCTGGAACTCACGTCATGTTGGCCGCGGCCTTGTGGTAAAGGCCGCGGTGTTGGTGCTGGGGCTTGGGCTTACTTCTCGGGGATCAGGCCGCGCGGGCTGAACCGCATCACGACCAGCAGCACCACACCCATGGTCAATAGCCGCATATGAGCCGCCGATTCAATCAGCCGGGCCTTCAGCGCGCCTTCGGGCATGCCCGATGTGACAATTTCCATCACCCACAGGCCCATCGGTTCAACCATGACCCACAGCCACCAGATCAGGAACCCGCCTAGGACCGCGCCCCAGTTGCTGCCAGATCCGCCAACGATCACCATGACCCAGATCAGAAACGTGAACCGCAGCGGGTTATATGTGCCCGGCGTCAACTGGCCGTCCAGCGTGGTGATCATCGCGCCCGCGATGCCCACGATCGCCGATCCCAGAACAAACACCTGCAAGTGGCGGCGGGTGACATCCTTGCCCATCGCCTCGGCGGACACCTCATTGTCGCGGATCGCCCGCATCATTCGACCCCACGGCGATTTCAACGCCATTTCCAAGGCCCAGACCAGCACAAGCAAGACTACCATGAACAGCCCCGCATAGCACAGCTTGACCACCACCGAAGAGGCCGTCATCGGGTCCAGTCCCCAATCCGCCGCCCAGGCGATAAAGCCCGGATCGCGTTGCAGATCGACCTCGTAGGGGACCGGGCGGGGCAGGCCGGTCACGTTCTTGACCCCCCGCGCCAGCCAGTCTTCGTTCTTCAAGACCGCTATCACGATTTCGGAAATACCCAGGGTGGCAATGGCCAGATAGTCCGACCGCAATCCCAGCGCGGTCTTTCCAATCAGCCAGGCCGCCCCCGCCGCCAGCGCCCCGCCCACAGGCCAGGCAAGCAGCACAGGCAGACCAAGGCCACCGATATTGCCTGCGCCCGCCGGATTGATCGCCTCGACCGCAGCCACAGACGGGTCAAACACGGCCCGGTAGATCAGGAAACCGACCACGATCACCAAAGCCACCGCCAGCCCTCGCGCGCGCCCCCGTGGCATCTTTTGCCAGACCAATACCGCAGCGATCACCGACAGTGCCCCAAGCACCAACGCAAGCAAAATGCCGGGGCCACCGGCGTTCCAGTTGGCCGATTGCACCGGCGACGACACCAGCACGACCGCCAAACCACCCAACGCGACAAAGCCCATCATGCCGATATTGAACAGACCGGCGTATCCCCACTGCATGTTCACGCCCAAGGCCATGATCGCCGACACCAGACCCAGGTTCAGGATCTGCAAGGTCACGTTCCAGCTTTGGACAAAGCCGGTGACGACGAACAACGCCGCAACAACCGCAAAAAGCGCCAGATTGCGCATTGGAATGGTCATGACGAAGCCCCCTTGAACAGCCCGGTCGGCTTGAACAGCAGCACGATCACCAGAATGGCAAAGCTGACCGCGAATTTGTAATCTGTGCCCATCAGCTGCACCAACGTGTCAGGTGCCATGTCCGCAGGGACCAGATAGGTCAGGACCTTTTTCCAAGCATAGGTCACGGTAACTTCGGAAAACGCGATCACAAAGCCGCCCGCGATGGCGCCCAGCGGGCTGCCAAGCCCCCCGACGACTGCGGCGGCGAAGATCGGCAACAGAAGTTGAAAATAGGTGAAGGCCTTGAAGGACTTGTCCAGGCCGTAAAGAACCCCCGCCGTGGTCGCCAGCGCCGTCGCGATGATCCAGGTGACCATCACCACCTTTTCGGGGTTGATCCCCGACAACAGCGCCAAATCCTCATTGTCGGAAAAGGCCCGCATGGATTTGCCCGTGCGCGTGTAGCCCAGAAACCAGAACAACGCGGCGACGGCGGCGGCTGCGGTCACCACGGTGATGACCTGGGTTGACCGGATCGCCAGCCCCTCTTGCAATCCCGTCATGGTGCGGAACTCGCCCGCCGTGATCACGAACCGCACGCCGTCGGCAAAGTTGATCTCGTCAACTCCGATCACAAAGCGCGTGACGCCGTTCATGATGAACATCACGCCCAGCGATACCATCACAAGCCAGACCGACGGCGCCTTGACCTTGCGGTAATAGCGGTAAACCACCCGGTCGGTGCCCAGCACCAAAAGCGAGGCAAGCGCGATTCCGAAGGGCAACGCGATCAGCGCAGTGGGCAAAAAGCCTGCGGTGATACCGACTGACTGAAGCCCCCAGGTGACCAGAATGGTCATCGCCGTGCCGAAGGCCATCGTGTCGCCATGGGCAAAGTTGGAAAACCTCAGGATTCCGAAAACGAGAGTAGCCCCCAGCGCCCCCAACGCCAGTTGCGCGCCATAGGCCAGACCGGGGACGAACACAAAGTTCAGAAAGGTTACCAGTGCATTGAGAATGTCCATGACTCAGCCCCCCAGGAACGAACGGCGGACCTCGGGGTCGGCCAGCAGCGCCGCTCCGGTGTCAGTGAACCTGTTGGCACCTTGCACCAACACATACCCCTTGTCGGCGATTTCCAACGCCTGCCGGGCGTTTTGTTCAACCATCAAGATCGAAATGCCGCTGCGCGCCACCTCGATGATGCGATCGAACAATTCATCCATCACGATGGGGCTGACCCCGGCGGTGGGCTCATCCAGCATCAAGACCTTGGGTTGCGTCATCAGCGCGCGACCCACGGCAACCTGCTGACGCTGCCCGCCCGACAGTTCGCCAGCCGGTTGCATGCGTTTTTCCTTGAGGATGGGAAACAGGTCATAGACCTGCGCCAGCGTGTCGCGAAAATCGTCTGTGCGGATAAATGCGCCCATTTCAAGATTTTCCTCGACCGTCATCGAGGTAAAAATATTCTGGGTTTGCGGAACAAACCCCATGCCAGCAATCACCCGGTCTTGCGGCGACAACTTGGTGATGTCGCGCCCGTTCAGCCGCACATGGCCCGCGCGCAGGTTCAACATGCCAAAGACGGCTTTCATTGCGGTGGATTTTCCAGCGCCGTTTGGGCCGACGATCACAGCGATCTCGCCCTTTTCGACCGCCAGCGTACAGCCGTGCAGGATGTCGACAGCCCCATAGCCGCCTGTCATGTTTTCGCCGATCAGATAGGGTTC
>JAUSPL010000438.1 GCA_030656535.1 Gemmobacter sp. | reverse complement strand
TTGCGCTGGTGCTGACCAACCGCTATGCCTCGACCATTCCGGTGGCGATTGCCGGCATTGCGGGCGACACGGTGAACGGTGCGAACTGGGGCGCCCTGACAGCGGTGGGCACGATCACCGTGATCCCCGTGGTGATCTTTGCCTTGCTCGTGCAGAAATGGCTGATCCAGGGGTTGGCCGATGGCGCGACCAAGGGGTGACCAGATGACCGACCTGACCCACTTGCCTTGCCGTAAAGGTGCATGATGCCGAAACCCGCGATCTTCCTGTCCAAAACCGATCTGGCCCGGCGCCATATCGAAGCCTTGATCATCTCGCGCAAGGTGCAACCGGGCGACCGGATCACGACGCGCGAGATTTCCGAGGCTCTGGGCATCAGCGAAACCCCGATCCGCGAGGCGATCCGCAGCCTGGCCGCCGAAGGCTGGCTGGAGGTGCAGATGCACATCGGTGCCGTGGTTGCCAGCGCGGGCAGCGAGCAGCTGCGCGAGATTTACGCCCTGCGCGGCCTGATCGGCGCCTTGGCCATCGAACTGGGCGGTGCCAGCTATGACGCGGCGCGGCTGGCGGCGATAGACGCCAATATCGAGGCCGCCGAAGCGGCGGTCGCAGCGCAGGATGTGGATGGCTACACCCAGTTGAACCACGAATTCCACTTTTTGCTGTATGATACTCCGCAGTCGCAGTGGTGCCTGCGGATGCTGACCAACCTGAGCGCGCTGACATCGGCGCAGCACGGGTTCGGCGTGTTGCCGCAGCGGATGGCGGCCTCGCTGGCCGAACACCGGGCCGTGCGCGGCGCGATCCGGGTGCGCGATTTCGCCCGCGCCGCCGCGCTGATGAAGCAACACGAACAGTCGGCCTACGAAACCATCGCACGCGATCTTCAGGCCCGCGAGCTGGCCATGACAAGAAGCGCTGAATAGTGCGCACGACAAGACCGGCAGCGCTGGCGCGCTGACCATGAGGGAGGAACCACCATGAGCACAGTTGCCATCCGCGACGTGCGCAAGTCCTACGGCGCGACGCCCGTTATTCACGGGGTGACCATCGACATTCCTGATGGGGAATTCGTGGCATTGGTCGGGCCTTCGGGTTGCGGAAAATCGACCCTGCTGCGGATGATCGCCGGGCTGGAGGACATTTCCGGCGGCGAAATCGCCATTGGTGACCGCGTGGTCAACGACGTGGCGCCAAAGGACCGCGACATCGCCATGGTGTTTCAGAACTACGCTCTTTATCCGCACATGGACGTGCGGCAGAATATGGGCTTTGCCTTGCGACAGCGTGGTACGCCGCGCGCCGAAATCGACCGCCGGGTTGCCGATGCCGCGCGCATCCTGGGGCTGGAACCCTACCTTGACCGCAAGCCGCGTGCCTTGTCGGGCGGCCAGCGTCAACGTGTTGCCATGGGCCGCGCCATCGTGCGCAACCCCACCGTCTTCCTGTTCGACGAACCGCTGTCAAACCTTGACGCCAAACTGCGCGTCCAGATGCGGTCGGAGCTGAAGGAATTGCACCAGCGCCTTGGGGTGACCACGGTTTACGTGACCCACGACCAGATCGAGGCGATGACGCTGGCAGACCGCGTGGTGGTGATGAACGGCGGCCGGATCGAACAGATGGGCCCGCCGCTGGATCTGTACGACAGGCCCGCCAGCCTGTTCGTCGCCGCCTTCATCGGGTCGCCACCCATGAACTTTCTGCAAGGCGAGGTTGCCGGCGCCGACGGGCTGCGGCTGGACGATGGCGCGGTGCTGCCGCTATCTGCACGCCTGCCGGGTGCAGGGCGCGTGACCCTGGGGATCAGGCCCGAACATCTGATGCTGGCCGACACGGGATGGCCGCTGGTGGTGTCGGTGGTCGAACCCACCGGCTCGGAAACCCAGATCACCGGGCGCGTGGCCGGCCACACCCTCCGAATTCTGGTGAGAGGCCGCACCGACGCACGACCGGGCGATACGCTTTCTGTCGCGGCCAAACCGGCTGACCTGCATGTCTTTGACCACGGCACAGGACAGCGCCGCGACATCGGCCACTGAAGTCGAGCACACGCAAAGACTGACATCGAACAACACGACCCACATCCTGGAAACACCATGACCCGCAAAGCCACCATTGCCGACGTTCAAACCCTGTCGTGCAGCAATTCGTTTCGCAACTACCACTTCCTGAAGATCACCACCGAGGACGGAACCGTCGGATGGAGCGAGTTCGACGAGAATTTTGGCTCACCCGGCGTGGCGGCGGTGCTGGGCATGATCAGCCACCGGCTGATTGGCCAAAGCGTGATGACGCATGAGCATATCCGCACCGACCTGAGCAACGTGACCCGACCGGCCCTGAACGGCGTGATCGGGCAGGCGCTGGGGGCTATTGAAAACGCGCTGCTGGATGCCAAGGCCAAGGTGCTGGACGTGCCTTGCCATGTGCTGCTGGGCGGCAAGGTGCGCGACAAGATCCGGGTCTACTGGTCGCATTGCGTGGCCTACCGGATGCGCACCGAACATTTCAGCCCGCCCATCGTCGATCTGGAGGGCGTGCGCCAGATTTCCCGCGATGTGCGCGATGAAGGCTATACCGCGCTGAAAACCAACATCTTTCACTATGACCAAAACGACCGAATCGAGGCATGGTCGCCCGGTTTTGGCCGGCCTCACGACCCTGGCCGCAACATCGAACGCAAGACGCTGAAAGATCTGCGCCGCCATCTGGAAGTGATGCGCGACGAGGCGGGACCGGATGTGGACATCCTGCTGGATCTGAACTTCAACGCCCGCACCGAAGGGTTCGTGAAGATCCTGCGCGAAACCCGGGATCTGGACCTGTTCTGGGTGGAACTCGACACGCTGGACCCCAAGGCGCTGGCCTATATCCGCGCCCATAGCCCGCACCCGATTTCGTCCTGCGAAACCCTGATCGGGGTGCAGCAGTTCCTGCCATTCTTTCAGCAGCAGGCGGTGGATGTCGCGATCATTGACACGCCCTGGAACGGGGTCTGGCAATCGCTGAAAATCGCGGCAGCGGCCGAGGCCTACGAGGTGAACGTGGCGCCGCACAACTTCTACGGCCACCTGTGCACCATGATGAACGCGCATTTCGCCGCCGTGGTGCCGAACCTGCGGATCATGGAAACCGACATCGACCGCATTGCCTGGGATGCCGAGGTGTTCAGCCATGCGCCAGAGTATCGCGACGGCCACCTGATCGTGCCCGACCGTCCCGGCTGGGGCACCGAACCCGTCGAGGCGGCGCTGAAGAAATACCCGCCGCTGCCCCTGACCGGGCTGATCCACCGCACCCAGACGCCGCGTCTGGCATCCTGAGAACCGGGAAGGCCCGCCATGCTGGACCCCGTGGATGTGCTGATCGTCGGCGCCGGTGCTTCGGCCTCCGCCGTGGCCTGGAGCCTTGCGGATACCCGCATGCGCATCGTCTGTCTGGAGCAAGGCGACTGGCAACAGTCGTCGCGCTATCCCAGCACGGGCCGCGACTGGGAGGACCGGCAGTTCGAGGACTACGCGATCAGTCCGAACCGGCGCGGGCTGGCCGCCGACTACCCGGTCAACGATGACGACTCGCCGATCAAGATCGCCAATTTCAATGGCGTGGGCGGCGGCACCATCCTGTATGCCGGGCACTTCCCGCGCATGCATCCATCGGATTTCCGCGTGCGCACGCTGGACGGCGTGGCCGACGACTGGCCGATCGATTATGCCACGCTGGAACCTTACTATGATCTGAATGACCGCATGATGGGGGTGGCCAGCCTGGCAGGCGACCCGGCCTATCCGCCCAAACCCGCTGTCATGCCGCCACTGCCGCTGGGCCGCACCGGCATGCGGCTGGGGCGGGCGATGAACGATCTGGGCTGGCACTGGTGGCCTTCGGACAGTGCCATCACATCGCAACCCTACAAGGGCCGGGCACCCTGCATCAACTTGGGCCACTGTGGCCATGGCTGCGCGCAAGGCGCCAAGGCCAGCACCGACATCACCTACTGGCAAGAGGCGATGCGCGCCCGTGTAGAGGTGCGCACCCGTTGCCGCGTCAGCCGGATCGAGACCGACGCCGACCGCATGGCCACCGGCGTGTGGTATTTCGGCCCGGACGGTACGGAGGTGTTTCAGCCTGCCGCACTGGTCATCATGGCCTGCAATGGCATCGGCACACCGCGCATCCTGTTGAATTCGGCCTCGGAACAGTTCCCGGACGGGTTGGCAAATTCCAGCGGTCAGGTGGGCCGGAACCTGATGTTCCATCCTTACGCGCTGGTCCGGGGCCGGTTTGATGAATCACAGGACGGCTATCGCGGGTCGCGGGTGTTCATGTGGAGCATGCAGTTCTATGAAACCGACCCTGCCCGTGATTTCCTGCGCGGGTACTGCTACCAGTTCACGCGCGGCGGCGGGCCTGCGGTCACCGCGATCAACGGCATGGCCGACGGGTTGGTGCCTTGGGGGATCGGGCACCACGCGGCGTATCGCCGGCTGTTCGACCATCAGGCGGGAATGGTGTCGATCTGCGAGGATCTGCCCGAAGCGATCAACCGGGTCACGCTGGACCCGCATCTGACCGACAGCAACGGTATCCCGGCGCCCAAGATCACCTATCGATTGGGCGAGAACACGCGCCGGATGCTGGACCATTCGGTCGCGCGCGGCGTGGAGATCCTGAAAGCGGCCGGGGCTCAGGATATCGTCACCCGCTCGCCCCTACCCTATGCCGGGTGGCATCTGCTGGGGACGGCGCGGATGGGCACCGACCCGCGCAATTCGGTCGTCAACAACTGGGGCCGCAGCCATGACGT
>JAUSPL010000029.1 GCA_030656535.1 Gemmobacter sp. | reverse complement strand
GGTTCTGCCCTATCGCCCGCGCGGGGCGCTGGAGGTGCGGGCCGCTGGAGCTGCTTTCCTTGACATGCGCACACGGATCGAACGCCAGATCGAGCAACGGACCTTGATGCTCTCGGGCGTCAGCCATGATCTGCGCACCCCGTTGACCCGAATGAAGCTTGAACTTGCGATGCTGGACGACAGTCCCGAAGTCCGTGAGCTTTGTCGCGATGTGTCTGAGATGGAGCGGATGCTGGATGGGTTCCTGGCCTTTGCGCGGGGCGATGCGACCGAGGCAGCGGCGGAAACCGATCTGCGTGCGTTGGTCGAAGGTCTGGTTGCCCGTGCCGCGCGGACGGGGCAGCGCGTGGTGATGGTGCCCGGGTTGCCTGCAGCCGGACCGTTGCGTGCGGATGCGGTGGGACGGGCCGTTGAAAACCTGATCGGCAATGCGGGGCGCTATGCCACCCGGGCCGAGGTGTCGGTGATTGCCGATGACCGCTATCTGCGCGTGGTGGTCGAAGATGACGGTCCCGGAATAGCCAAGGACCGCCGCGAAGAGGCGCTGCGCCCTTTTACGCGGCTGGACGGCGCCCGCGATCCCAACCGGGGTGGCGGCGTAGGCCTCGGGCTTGCGATTGCGGCTGATGTCGCCCGCAGCCACGGGGGATCTTTGCGGCTGGGCGAAAGCTCGCGGCTGGGTGGTTTGCGCGCTGAACTGGTGCTTGCGCGCTGATAGCCGATAGGGGCGGCGGTCCCGGCGCAACCTTGCACAATCCGTGGACCTGCAGCGGCCTTGCCAAGGGGCGCGCAAGGTTCAAATGATTGCACAGCCCTTCAATACACAGCCAAAGATCAGCAAACGCCCGACGCAGCCCGGATGAATGACCCCGCAAGCAAAGCCTACGGCGCAATGAAGACGGACAGATGTCCCTGCCCGTCTTGGGCCGACCCAGGCTGCGCATGGGGAATCGGTCATCTCCGGTTGCCAGATCCGTTCGATGACCTCGGGCCTTTAGATGACAGTCACCGACAGATCAGCGACACCGTCAATGTGGCAATCCATGACGTCGCCGCGATGGACCTCGCCGACGCCAGACGGGGTTCCGGTCATGATGACGTCACCGGCCGCCAATTCGAAATAGTCGGACAGATACGCAATCATTTCCGGCACTTTCCAGATCAGCTGGTTCAAATCGCCGGTTTGCCGTGGCGTGCCGTTGACCTTCAGCTGGATCAGGCCCGCTGCGGGGTGACCGACCATTTCCACAGGCTTCAACGCGCTGACGGGGCCTGAACGCTCGAACGCCTTGCCGATTTCCCACGGGCGTCCGGCGGCTTTGGCCTGCGCCTGCAGATCGCGGCGCGTCATGTCCAGCCCGACGCCGTAGCCCCAAACATGATCCAGCGCCTGATCCACAGGAATTGACACACCCCCTGATTTCAACGCCACCACCAGTTCGATTTCGTGATGAACATCGGTGCTTTGGGACGGATAGGCAAAGGTATCGCCAACATACAGGTTATCCGGGTTCTTTTGAAAAAAGAACGGGGCCTCGCGGCTGGGATCATGGCCCATTTCGATGGCGTGGGCGGCATAGTTGCGCCCGATGCAATAGACACGCCGTACGGGGAACACCTGATCAGATCCCGCAATGGCAAGCGTGACAACGGGGGGCGGGGCTATGGCAAAAGACGGCATCAGATATGGTTTCCTTTGGACTTGGCATGGCGATGCCAGGATCACGGTCCCTGCAGGACAGCTTGATCGCGGCACATGCCATCATGGAGTTGTCCGAGGCTCTGCGCAATATGGATCACCCTTGGGCCGCTACATTGGCCGGGCGACCGGTGCCGGGTGAAAGACCCACGGGGGATTGGCTATTGCGCGGCAAGGGCCGGGCGGTTCACCTCGGCCAGCGCGGCGTCATAGACGTCAAAGGCCGCACCCGGACGGCTTGCGCCTTCGGACAGCACGCGCCGCCATGACCGGGCCCCCGGGCGTCCGGTAAACAGACCCAGCATATGGCGGGTGATCTGATGCAGCCGCCCGCCTTGTGCCAGATGCCGCGCAATGTAGGGCCGCATGGCGTCTGCGGCCTGAAACGGATCGGTGACGGGGTCGGGGGCCCCCCAGACGGCGCTGTCCGCACCCAGCAAGATCGCGCAGGGGTCATGATACGCCACGCGCCCGACCATGACGCCGTCCAACCCCTGTTTCAGGAACCCCTGTACCTGTTCCAGTGATGTGATGCCGCCGTTGATGCAGATTTCCAGGCCCGGAAAAGCCTGCTTCATCGCCATGACCAACGGATAGTCCAAGGGCGGGATGTCGCGGTTTTCCTTGGGCGACAGACCCTGCAGCCATGCCTTGCGAGCGTGGATGATGACGTGACGCACGCCCGCCGCAGCAACGGCTTCAAGGAAGGCGGGCAACACCTGGGCGGGGTCCTGATCGTCGACGCCAATGCGGCATTTCACCGTGACGGGCAGGGGCTGCGCCGCGATCATCGCAGCACAGCACGCGGCGACCAGATCCGGGCGTTCCATCAAGACGGCGCCAAAGCACCCGGACTGCACCCGGTCTGAAGGGCAACCGACGTTCAGGTTGATTTCGTCATAGCCGAAATCCGCCCCGATCCTTGCTGCTTGCGCCAGCAAACCCGGGTCAGATCCGCCCAGTTGCAGGGCGACCGGGTGTTCAACGTCATCAAAGCCCAAAAGGCGCATGCGGTCGCCGTGAATGACCGCCTGCGCTGTGACCATTTCTGTATAGAGTAACGCCCGCGCCGAGAGGGTGCGATGGAACGCGCGGCAATGCCGGTCCGTCCAATCCATCATCGGTGCAATCTGTAGCGGAATGCAAGACTTTTCGTTATTTTTCATTGGATTAGCTTAGCTCGTTCTTAACTGTTTATACTTGTTCTTGACTGTTTTTGCTCCCTCGGTCACACAGTGTGCGACCAGAAGAGGGGTTTGTGTGACCGATGGGAACGATAATTGGACGGACTCGAAAGGACGGCACGGTAGGTTATACCGCCCGGGTACAGCTGAAGCGAGAGGGTAAAATCCTCTTCACCAAAGCACAGACGTTCGACCGAGAGTCGGCCGCCAAGGCTTGGGTCACCAAAAAGGAAAAGGAGATCTACGCTCCGGGGTTCCTGACGGAGCGGAAGCAGCCCGTCGTAACCCTGGCCGAGGCCATTGACCGATACGTTGAGCAGAGCCGTCAAGCCATGGGGAGAACCAAGGCGCAGGTACTCGAGGCGGTCAAGGGCTATGAGATCGCCGACATGGACTGCACGGAAATTCGATCAGAGGATCTCGTCAGCTTTGCATCCGAGCTGGGGAAGGGGCGCAAGCCTCAGACGGTCCTTAACTATATGTCCCATCTCTCGGCGGTGTTCACCATCGCCCGGTCGGCGTGGGGGGTACCCGTACAGCGAGATGCGATGAAGGACGCCCTCGAGGCCTGCAAGAGACTGGGGTTGACCTCGAAGTCGGCCAACCGTTCCCGGCGACCGACGCTGGATGAACTGAAGCGGCTCTATAACCACTTCGTGGATCGCTCGAAGCGAAGCAACGCCCTGCCTATGCACCATGTGATGGCCTTCGCCGTGTTCTCAACCC
>JAUSPL010000426.1 GCA_030656535.1 Gemmobacter sp. | reverse complement strand
TGGGTCTGGATGGCGGCCCCACCTTGCTGCGCCCCGGTGGGTTGGCTGCCGAAATGATTGCCACGTTGCTGGGCGTACCGCTTTCCACCGCCGGCGCTTCGGCCAAGCCGAACGCGCCCGGGCAGTTGAAATCCCACTATGCCCCGGGCGCCGCATTACGTCTGAACGTAACGGCACCCACTGCCAACGAGGTTTGGATCGGTTTCGGGCCGGCGTGCCCCGGCAGCCTGCTGCCTGACGGCGAGCACCTGACCTTGTCGAAAACCGGCGAACTTGTTGATGCCGCCGCGCGCCTGTTCCATATTCTGCACGAAGCAGATCGTATCACAGGGGCCAATGGTCTGATCGCCTGCGCACCGATCCCTGATCATGGCCTTGGGCGCGCCATCAACGACCGTCTGACCCGCGCCGCCGCCCCGCGCCCCTGACAAACGGACCTTGTGCCGCCACCCTACCCCTGCGGCAAACCTGTCTGCCAGCGGCGCCGTCCGTTAGGGGATATCCCTGATTATCACGCGCATCCCGGCTGACACTGCGGGCATCAACCCCGGTATTCGTCGGTGTCGCGAACCTGGCCGAACACCCCCCATGGATCAGGATCTATAGTCCATCTGGAACCCGCGTCGCTCTGCCCGCTTGCGCCACCTGTCCGCAGCCATGCAGGCCTCGCGCAGGTTGGAAAACCACACCACCATGGCCCGCGACGCGCGTCCTCCAGCCCCCCATTCGCGCAGCACCGTATACTCACCGAACAGGTTATAGCCAACCTCGACCCGGTAAAACCGCCGCTGCCGCACCAGAACAAGTGCCAGCATCACAACCCCAACACATCCATCATGTCATATTCCCCCGGCTTGGCCCCCTGCCCCCAGATCGCTGCCCTCAGAGCACCGCGTGCAAAGATCGCGCGGTCAGTTGCAAGGTGGCGCAACACCACTCGTTCACCGTCGGCCGCAAAGATCACGTCATGTTCGCCCACGATATCGCCGCCCCGGATCGCGGAAAACCCGATGGTTCCGCGCCCGCGCGCGCCGGTTATCCCGTCGCGGCCCGATACCCGTGCATCGTTCAAGGACACGCCCCGCCCCTCGGCTGCCGCCTGGCCCAGCATCAAGGCGGTCCCGGAAGGCGCATCGACCTTCATGCGGTGGTGCGCTTCGACAACTTCGATATCCCAGTCTTCGTCCAGCGCGGCCGCCACCTTTTGAGTCAACCGCACCAAGAGGTTTACCCCCAACGACATGTTCCCGGCCCGCACGATCACAGCGTGATGCGCCGCCAGTGCGATCTTGGCCAGATGTTCAGGCTCAAGTCCCGTTGTGCCGATCACGTGCACACAACGCGCCTGCGCCGCCAACGCAGAAAAGCCTACGGTCGCGTCAGGAGCCGTAAAGTCGATCACGGCCTGCGCGCGGGCAAATGCCTCCAGCGGATCATCCGTCACCGTGACCCCAAGATCGGCCCCCCCCATACAGGCGCCAACATCGCGACCCACCCACGGGTGGCCCGACCGTTCAACACAGGCCACCAGCCGCGCCCGACCGGACGCGCTGACCGTGCGGATAAGCATCTGCCCCATACGACCAGAGGCCCCCGTGATCACGATACCCGGCAAGCTGTCTGTGACTTCGGCCATGTCTTCCCCCTGTGTCTGATCCTGATTAGCCGCTTGACGCGACTTTGGCAAAGCCTCGCCCCAAATGTTATCAAAAACGCCGCAGGCGACAGCCCCCCGTTGCGGGCGGCGACCAAAACGCATATCTGGGGCGAATGGCAACCAATCGATCCTCTGCGGGCAGTGGCCCGAAGCAACGGCAGCTTCGCGTAGGCGAACTGATCCGGCGCACCCTGTCTGATGTGCTGAACAAGGCCGAGGTCCACGACCCGGACCTGAACCGGCTTTCGATCACCGTCGGCGAAGTTCGCTGTTCTACGGACCTGAAGATCGCGACCGCCTATGTGATGCCACTGGGTGGCAAGGAAAAGGGGACGGCACTGGCAGCCCTGCGGCGCAACAAGGGCGAGCTGCGGCACCTTGTCCCCAAGGGACTGACACTGAAGTATACTCCCGATCTTCGGTTTCAGATTGACGAAACGTTTGATCGCATGGAAGAAACCCGCCGCCTTTTTGCCGATGAAACCGTTCAGCGGGATATTGCGGCACGCGATGACGCGCCAGACGGCGAAAACGACCTTCCCGACGAAAATGCGCGCGACTGATCTGGGGTCCAGGGCCGCCGCAGTCGTCCTGGCCCTGATGCTATGGGTCGCAACATCCACCGCAGCTTTAGCCCAGTGCCGCGACATGACGCACGATTCGGTGGACTACACGGTGTGCGAGGTCACGGCAGACCAGGACCTGCGGCTGTTTTTGACAGCGCCGGACGGCAGTGCGTTCGGGACGTTTCAGCGGATCGAGGATTCGCTGGCCGCCGAAGGCAAGACACTTGCGTTTGCGATGAACGCAGGGATGTATCATCCCGACCGCCGTCCAGTCGGACTGTATCTTGAAAATGGTGTCCAGAACTCTCGCTTGATCACGTCGTCGGGCCCCGGAAATTTCGGCCTGCTGCCCAACGGGGTGTTTTGCATCCGCCCCAACGGGTTTGCCGTGGTCGAAAGCCGCACCTACGGCGCTCGCCAGCACAACTGCCGCGACGCGACGCAGTCTGGGCCGATGCTGGTCATCGACGGCGCGCTGCACCCGCGGTTCAAGCCCGACTCTGACAGCCGCTATATCCGCAATGGCGTCGGCGTCAGCCAGGATGGAACCCGTGCGGTGTTTGCAATTTCAGGCAGCCGGGTGACATTCCATGAATTCGCCCGGCTGTTTCGCGACGGTCTGGGATTGCGGAACGCGCTGTACTTTGACGGAAACGTCTCTCGGCTTTATGCGCCGGGGCTCAAACGATCCGACCTTGGCTTTCCGATGGGTCCGGTCGCGGGCCTGGTCGTGGCCGCGCCTTGATCGGCAATCAGCGTTCCAGCAGCCCCCGGATCAAGAACATTTCTGCTTCGTGAATTGTGGACAGTTGTTCCCAGTCAGCATCCGTCTGGGTCGCAAGCCGCCATGTCAGAAGAGAAACCACGCATTTGTCCGCCCCGATTTTTAACAGATCACCGGGGATTACGCGCGACATGTTACGAAACTGCATGGCGTCGGGCGCCGCGCCGACGTCATAGTCAACCTGCAGACGCGCCGGATCGGCATGCAACCGGACATAGGTTTCCTTGCCGGTGAAGACCGAGGTCCCGACAAACAGCCCCGGCTGGACTTCGCGTCGATCAAAGCTGCCCCAAGCCCATTCTCCTTGCCGGATGCCATCGGACATCAGGACAAAGGCTGCCTCGGCAGGACAGTTCACGGTAATGCTGCTTGTGTGGCAGTGTCGATCTTGCATCCGGTTTTCCCTTGTGTCGGTCCTGGCACCTGAAGTGCACCCCGGGCCTTGGTTGCACCAAAGCCTCCCATGCGTCAAGGAACCGCCCCAGCGCGCACCGCCGGAACATCGATCCATGCCATCAGCAATCACCCGAACGGCCCATGCCCACACCTTTGGCACTTCAGTTTGCCGAACCTGCGCGCATCGCATCCGCAAACCATAAACTGAGCGCGCGCGGGTCCACCCTTGGCAAAACCCGCGTTACACAAGCGGGAATGACGCAATCGCGACGTGTTGGTCTTGATGAATGTCACCGACATCGCATCACACGACGCAGTACAAGCAGACTGGCTGCATTGACGCGCGACCTTTGCGGGGGTATCGGGCGTTCTTTCCGAACAAGGGGTCATCAATGGGACGCAAGCGCAAAGGCCGCGCAATATCGGGGTGGCTGGTGGTCGACAAACCGGCAGGCATCACCTCGACTGCGATTGTGAACAAGGTCCGCTGGGCCTTTGACGCGCAAAAGGCAGGCCATGCAGGCACTCTGGACCCCGCGGCAACGGGCGTGCTGGCGGTGGCTCTGGGCGAGGCAACCAAGACCGTGCCCTATATTACCGACGCGCTGAAGTGCTATCGCTTCATGGTGCGCTTTGGCGCTGCGACGGCCACGGACGACGCCGAGGGCCCGGTGGTCGAGACCTCTGATCAACGCCCGACGGACGCACAGATTGAAACAGCGCTGGCCGCGTTTCGGGGCGACATCCTGCAAGTGCCGCCGCAATTCTCGGCCGTAAAGGTCGACGGCGACCGCGCATACGACCTCGCGCGCGAGGGCGAGGTGATGGACCTTGCGCCCCGCCCCCTGTGGGTGGACAGCCTGAC
>JAUSPL010000424.1 GCA_030656535.1 Gemmobacter sp. | reverse complement strand
GGGCAAGACGACCTGCCTGATGATGCTGGCCGGGTTTGAAACCGCGACACACGGCGAAATTCGTCTGGATGGCCGCCCCATCAACCTTGTCCCGCCACACAAGCGCGGCATAGGCATGGTGTTTCAAAACTATGCCCTGTTTCCGCACATGACGGTGGGTGAAAACCTGTCCTTTCCGCTGGAAGTACGCGGTTTGGGAAAGTCCGAACGCGAGTCGAAGATCCGCCGCGCGCTGGACATGGTTCAAATGGGGGCGTTTGCCAACCGCCGTCCCGCCCAGCTTTCTGGTGGACAGCAACAGCGTATCGCGCTGGCCCGGGCCCTGGTTTTTGACCCCGCACTGGTGTTGATGGATGAACCTCTGGGTGCGCTGGACAAACAGCTGCGCGAACACATGCAGTATGAAATCAAGCACCTGCACGACAGCCTTGGCATCACCGTTGTCTATGTGACCCACGATCAGGGCGAGGCGCTGACCATGTCTGACCGGGTTGCCGTGTTCAACGATGGCCGCATTCAGCAACTTGCCCCCCCGGACGAGCTGTACGAACGCCCCGCCAACAGTTTTGTTGCGGGCTTCATCGGTGAAAACAACAAGCTGCTGGGCACGATCGAGGATATCAGCGGGGACCGTGCACTGGTCCGGCTGGCCTCGGGCGATCTGATCGATGCAACCCCGGTCAATGTCACCCACAAGGGACAGGCCACGCTGGTGTCGATCCGGCCTGAACGGGTCGAATTCAAGTCCGACATGATGCCCCCCGACGCCCATACGCTGGAGGCCGAGGTGCTGGAATTCATCTATATGGGCGACATTTTCCGCACCCGTCTGCGCGTCCCCGGCAGCGACGATTTCGTGATAAAGTCGCGAAACACCCAAGGTCAGCGCAGACTGGCGCCGGGTGAAAAGATCCGCATCGGCTGGGCCCCCCAGGACGCCCGCGCCCTTGAACCGATGTGACAATCAAAACCAATGACCAACACGGGAGAATGACATGAAGCGACTACTGATCCTGACCACAGCCCTGTCCGGGCTCGCGATCCCTGCCGCCGCCCAACAAGTGACCGTCATGGGCTGGGGGGGCGCCTATACCGCCAGCCAGGTCGAAGCTTACCACAAGCCCTTTACCGCCAAGACCGGCATTTCGGTCGTATCGGTTGATGCCGACAACCCCGCCACCCCGATCAAGGCCCAGGTCGAAGCCAAAAACGTCACCATCGACGTCGCAAGCGTCGAGATCGCTGACGCCGTGCGCCTGTGCGACGAAGGTCTGGTCGAAATGATCGACGTGGCCGACCTGCCAGCCGCGCCCGACGGCACCCCTGCTGCAGATGACTTCATCGCGGGCACCTTGTCGGATTGCATGATCCCGACGGACGTGTTTTCGACCGTGATCGCCTATGATGCCTCGAAATTCCCGGACGGCGGGCCAAAGACCATCGCAGATTTCTTTGACACCACCAAATTCCCGGGCAAGCGCGGGATGAAAAAGGGTGCCAAGGTCTCGTTGGAAATGGCGCTGATGGCCGATGGCGTCCCCGCCGGCGCCGTCTATGCGATGCTGGAAACCCCCGAGGGGGTCGACCGCGCCTTTGCGAAACTCTCCACCATCAAGGCCGATGCCGTCTGGTGGGAAGCGGGTGCCCAGCCCCCGCAGTTGCTGGCCGATGGCGAAGTGGTCATGACCATGGCGTGGAACGGTCGCATCTTCAACGCCGCGATGGAGAACAACAAGCCGTTCGAGATCATGTGGGACGGTCAGGTGTTCGAGTGGGAAGGCTGGGTGATCCCCAAAGGCGCACCAAACCTTGAGGCCGCGATGGAGTTCGTAAAGTTCTCGACCTCGACCGAGCCCCTGGCAGCGGCTGCCAACTTCATCAGCTATGGCCCGCCACGCCAATCCTCGGGTCCGCTGGTCGGCACGTTCAAGAACGAAGGCAAGGTGCCGATGGGTCCGCATCTGCCGACGACGGCCGCCAACCTGACAAACGCGCTGGCCTCGTCGCTGGATTTCTGGGCTGACCGCGACATAGAGTTGAGCGAACGGTTCAACGCCTGGCTGGCCTCGAACTGACATCATTGGGCGGGTGCGTCCGCGCGCCCGCCCAACCTTTGGGGATAGTATGGCAGACATCACCACATCCGACACGCCGGGCCTGACGACGGCCGATGGTCGCCCGCTCAAATCGGCTTTGGCGCACGCACAGGCGCGCGCCAAACGGCGTGCGTTCTTTCTGGTGCTGCCGCTGCTGGCCTTTGTGCTGATCACCTTTGTACTGCCGATCGGGCAAATGCTGTTCCGATCGGTGCATCACGATGGGTTTTCTTCCAACATGCCTGCCTTGTCGGCGTGGTTTTCCGAAAATCCGCGCGGAACCGTGCCGGGCGAACCCGCCTTTGCCGCACTTGCCGCCGACCTGGACCAGGCCCGGATCAACAAATCCGCCGGCGAAATCGGAACCCGCATCAATTATGACCTGCCGGGCACCCGGTCGTTGTTCACCTCGACCGCGCGCAATGCCGACAGACTTGTCGCCCCGTACAAGGATTCCATGCTTGCCGTGAACGCCCAGTGGGATGACGCCAGGCTTTGGGAAACCATGCGCGGCGCATCGTCGGCGATCACGCCCAACTTCTATCTGTCGGCGCTGGACCTGCAACGCGCGCCCGATGGCAGTATCGAGCGCGTCCCGCCCGAAAACCGTGTCTATCTGATGCTGTTCGAGCGGACCTTCCTTCTGTCGGCAATCATCATGGGGCTGACGTTGATCCTGGGGTACCCGGTCGCGCATCTTTTGGCGGTTCTGCCGCTGCGGACGTCCAACCTGTTGATGATACTGGTGCTGTTGCCGTTCTGGACTTCGCTTTTGGTGCGAACCACATCGTGGATCGTGTTGCTGCAAAGCCAGGGAGTGGTGAACAGCACGCTGGTCGCAACCGGCATCCTGACCGACGAGACCCGCATCCAGATGATCTACAATCAGGCGGGCACCATCATCGCGATGACGCATATCTTGCTGCCCTTCATGATACTGCCGCTCTATTCGGTCATGCGTCCGATCCCGCCATCCTATGTACGCGCGGCCCGCAGTCTTGGTGCGTCCAGTTGGTGTGCGTTCCGGCGGATCTACTTTCCGCAAACCATCCCCGGAATCGCGGCCGGCGCGCTGTTGGTGTTCATCCTTGCGGTGGGCTATTACATCACGCCTGCTCTGGTCGGCGGCGCGTCGGGGCAGCTGATTTCCAACCTGATCGCCTTTCACATGGCGAAATCCAACTGGTCCCTGGCCGCTGCGATTGCCGCGATCCTGCTGGCTGCGGTTCTGGTGCTTTACTGGCTTTACGACCGCCTGATCGGCATCGACAACCTCAAGCTGGGGTGACGCCATGACTGATATGTTCATCTTGACCTGACGACTGACGGGAAAGGGGGGGTGCACCCCCGATCACCCGCCAAAGGAACCCGAATGGCCCTGCCAACCTATGCCTCGCCGCTGGAAAAGCTATGGTACTGGACCTTCCGCGTGATCTGCGGGCTGGTATTCCTGTTCCTGATTGCGCCGATCCTGATCGTCATCCCGCTGTCGTTCAACATCGAGCCCTACTTTACCTTTACCGAAAAGATGTTGGCGCTGGACCCCGACGGGTATTCGCTGCGCTGGTATGACGGCCTGCTGACCTTTGGCATGCAGATGCCCGACGCGCCGCGCGACGGGGCGTGGTGGGCGGATGTGTGGCACAACGCGACCTGGGTCAACGCGGCCAAGAACTCGATCATCATCGGGGTATTTTCCACGCTGCTGGCGACGTTCCTGGGGACATTGGCCGCGCTGGGTCTGTCGCGGCCTGAAATGCCGTGGCGGCGCGCCATCATGGCGATACTGCTGTCACCGATGATCGTGCCCCTGATCATCACGGCCACTGGACTGTTCTTTTTCTATTCGATGACCGGGCTGGCCAATTCCTATATCGGGGTCATCCTGGCCCATGCAACGCTGGGCATGCCGTTCGTCATCATCACGGTGACGGCCACGTTGGTGGGGTTTGATCAATCCCTGACCCGCGCTGCGGCGAACCTTGGTGCACCGCCCAGCACCGCGTTCTTTCGCATCACAATGCCGCTGATCTTGCCGGGCGTGATTTCCGGTGCCCTGTTCGCCTTTGTCACCTCGTTCGATGAGGTCGTCGTGGTGCTGTTCATCGCGGCCCACGATCAACAAACCATCCCGCGCCAGATGTGGAACGGCATTCGCGAACAGATAAGCCCGGCCATTCTGGCGGTGGCGACGATTCTGGTGATCGTGTCGATTGCCCTTTTGACCACGGTCGAGCTGTTGCGCCGCCGGTCTGAACGGCTGCGGGGGGTGACACCCGGCTGATCGCGACCGGCTGGTCTTGGGTCGACGGGCGGATCGTTGGTGCAAAAGGGCTGATCCTGCCAGCCCCACAGGATATTCCTGACCAGATGAAGGTGTGGGGTTTCGGGGGCCGGGGCCGCGCGCTAGAAGTCGGGCATGACCCAACCTCAGCCCTTTGCCCTGACCGATCTGCGCCAACTGCTGGGGCACAGGTTCGATGACGTGATCGATGTCCGCGCCCCGTCCGAGTATGCCGACGACCATTTGCCGGGCGCGATCAGCCTGCCGGTGCTGGATGACGAAGAACGCGCCCGCGTCGGCACCATCTACAAGCAGCAATCGCCGTTTCTGGCGCGCAAGATCGGCGCGGCGCTGGTGGCGCGGAATGCCGCCGCGCATCTGGAAGGGGCGCTGGC
>JAUSPL010000423.1 GCA_030656535.1 Gemmobacter sp. | reverse complement strand
CGGGTCTGTCAGGCGGTTGGACCGCCCGTGTCGCCTTGCCCGGTGGCGATTTCCCAACCGATGGGGTGGCGGCGCTGACCGCCAGGTTGCGCGCGGACCATCCGTTCCTGACGGATTATTGGGCGGGGCGGTTGATCCGTGCCTATGGCACCGAGGCGGCGACCATTTTGTCAGGCGCAAAGGCACCGTCAGATCTTGGCCGCGACTTTGGCGCGACGCTGACCGAGGTTGAACTGCGCTGGTTGATGACCCGCGAATACGCGCGCCGGGCAGAGGATGTGGTGTGGCGGCGAACGAAACTGGGGTTGCGGATGACGGCAGACCAAATTGCGGCCGTGGATTCCTGGATGATCGGTGCCGGTCGCGCCGTAAGTCCGGCAGCAGAATAAGGGGGCGGCGATGGCATTGGAACTGCAACAGGTGTCGCGGGTGGTCGACGGTCGAGTGCAAATTCACCCCACCGACCTGACGCTGGAAAAAGGCACGATGAACGTGTTGCTGGGGCCGACGCTCTCGGGGAAAACGTCTCTGATGCGGCTGATGGCGGGGTTGGACGCGCCGACCAACGGGCGCATCCTGTGGCACGGCAAGGACGTGACGGGGGTGCGTGTGCAGGACCGGGGCGTCGCCATGGTCTATCAGCAGTTCATCAACTATCCGGCGATGAGCGTTTATGACAATATCGCCTCGCCCATGCGTCTTAAGGGTAACTCTGCGTCCGAGGTGGACCGCGCCGTTCGCGCCACTGCCGAGATGCTGAAACTGACCCCGATGCTGACCCGCAAACCGTCCGAACTGTCGGGTGGCCAGCAACAGCGTTGCGCACTGGCCCGTGCGCTGGTCAAAGGGGCGGGGCTGGTGCTGCTGGACGAGCCGCTGGCAAACCTTGACTACAAACTGCGCGAGGAATTGCGCGCCGAGATCCCACGCATTTTCGAGGATTCGGGGGCGATCTTTGTCTATGCCACAACCGAGCCTGAAGAGGCACTTTTGCTGGGTGGACAGACCGCAACCTTGTGGGAAGGTCGGGTAACACAGTTCGGGTCCACCCCGCAGGTGTACCGCATTCCCGCCGATGCCACGACTGCGCGGGTGTTCTCGGATCCGCCGATGAATTTCCTACCCTGTTTCAAACAGGGCCACCGGGTCAACTTTGGCGATACCGCCAACGTTCCGGCGGATGGTTCCTTTGCGGCGCTGCCTGATGGCCGCTATACCGCCGGTTTCCGCGCCAACCATCTGGAAATCAACCGCCATTCCGGGGATGCGGTTGAGTTTCAGTGCCGGTTGGATGTGACCGAGATCACCGGATCAGAAACCTTCTTGCACCTGCATCACGGGTCCGACCGCTGGGTCGGGCTGGTGCATGGGGTGCATGACCTTGCCCCCGGTACGGGCCTGAGCGTCTGGTTGAACCCGGCGCATGTCTATTTGTTCGATGCGTCGGGCGCGCTGGTCGCCCCCGCAGCCTATGCCTTGGCGGCATGAGGGGATCATGGCCAGAATAACATTGCAGAACCTTGCCCACAGCTACTTTCCCAGCCCCACGTCCGAGGCCGACTTTGCGCTGAAGGAAATGGACCACGTCTGGGACGACGGCGGCGCCTATGCGCTGCTGGGATCGTCGGGATGCGGCAAGACAACGTTGTTGAACATCATCTCGGGTCTTGTGCGGCCCAGCCACGGACGGGTGCTGTTTGGCGACACGGATGTGACCGACGCGCCGACCACCGAACGCAACATCGCGCAGGTGTTTCAGTTTCCGGTCGTCTACGACACCATGACCGTGCGCGACAATCTGTCCTTTCCCTTGCGCAACCGAGGCAAGGATGCGGCCTACATCAAGGCGCGCGTTGACCAGATTGCCACCATGATCGGGATGGAAGACCGGCTGAACCAAAAGGCGCGCGGTCTGACGGCAGATGCGAAACAAAAGATCAGTCTTGGCCGCGGCATGGTGCGTGAAGACGTGAACGCGATCTTGTTTGATGAACCGCTGACCGTCATCGACCCGCACATGAAATGGGAACTGCGCACGCAGCTTAAATCGCTGCACCGCGAATTCCGGCACACCATGATCTACGTTACCCATGACCAGACCGAGGCGCTGACCTTTGCCGACAAGGTGGTGGTGATGTACGACGGCCGCGTAGTGCAGATGGGTACACCCGAGGAGTTGTTCGAAACCCCCGCGCATACTTTTGTGGGCTATTTCATCGGCAGTCCCGGGATGAACCTGTTTGAGGCGACAGTTCGGGGGTCGGTTGCTCATGTGGATGGCCACGCCGTAAGCTTGGGGGCGGATTATGGCGCGCCCAAGGGTCGCGTACAGATCGGTATCCGGCCAGAGTTCGCGTTCATGACCGACGGCCCCGGCCTGCCCGCCACCGTCCGGCGGATCGAGGATGTGGGCCGTCACCGCATCATCCGCGCAGATGTTCTGGGCACGGCCATCAGCTTGATCGCACCCGAGGGCATGGCGGTAGGTGCCGACATGACCCGCGTCGCGTTTGCTGCCGAAAAGATCAACGTTTATGCCGACGACTGGCGCGTGTCGCCTGTCGGCGCGCAGGAAAGGGCGGCCTGATGGACAACCGTACGCAAAACAACAAGGCGTGGTTTCTGGTGCTGCCCGTGCTGGTGCTAGTGGCGTTCTCTGCAGTGATTCCGCTGATGACGGTTGTGAATTATTCGGTGCAGGACACGTTTGGCAACAACCAGTTCTTCTGGGCGGGGCTGGAGTGGTTCGAGGAAATGCTGGCTTCGGAGCGGATGCATGCGGCATTGGGCCGACAGATCATCTTTTCGGCGATCATCCTTGCGATCGAGGTGCCCTTGGGCATCTTCATCGCACTGAACATGCCCAAGAAGAAAGGGTTCTGGGCCAGCCTTTGCCTTGTGCTGATGGCGCTGCCATTGCTGATTCCGTTCAACGTGGTCGGGACCATCTGGCAGATCTTTGGCCGTGTGGACATCGGGTTGCTGGGTCACACTCTGGCCGCGCTGGGGTTCGATTACAACTACACGAACGACGCGTTTGATGCATGGGCGACGGTGATCGTGATGGACGTCTGGCACTGGACCTCGCTGGTGGCACTGTTGTGCTATGCGGGGCTGCAATCCATCCCCGAGGCCTATTATCAGGCAGCAAAGATTGATCAGGCCAGCCGCTGGTCGGTGTTTCGCTATATCGAACTGCCCAAGATGTCGGGCGTCTTGCTGATTGCCGTTCTGTTGCGGTTCATGGACAGCTTCATGATCTACACCGAACCTTTCGTGGTCACCGGCGGGGGGCCTGGCAACGCCACCACCTTCCTGTCGATCGACCTTGTGAAAATGGCCATCGGCCAGTTCGACCTTGGCCCGGCGGCGGCGTTTTCGATCATGTATTTCCTTGTGATCCTGCTGGTGTCCTGGGTGTTCTACACCGCGATGACCAACCTTGACCGAGAGGCAAAGTGATGCGCCTGAAACCCTCTGCCATCGTGATGACGGTCTATCTGCTGTTCCTGCTGGTGCCGATCTATTGGCTGGTCAACATGAGCCTGAAGACCAATCAGGAAATTCTGGGCGGGTTTTCCCTTTGGCCGCAGAACCTGACCTTCGGCAACTTTCGCACCATCCTGACTGATCCTGCGTGGTACATGGGCTATGTCAATTCCATCATCTACGTGGTGATGAATACGGCCATTTCGCTGGCCGTCGCGCTGCCCGCCGCCTATGCATTTTCGCGGTACAGGTTCATGGGCGACAAGCACCTGTTCTTTTGGCTGCTGACCAACCGCATGGCCCCGCCCGCCGTGTTCGCGCTGCCGTTCTTTCAGTTGTATTCGTCGGTCGGCCTGTTCGACACCCATATTGCGGTGGCGCTGGCACATTGCCTGTTCAACGTGCCGCTGGCGGTCTGGATTCTGGAAGGATTCATGCGCGGCGTGCCCAAGGAAATCGACGAAACCGCCTATATCGACGGCTACAGCTTTCCGCGGTTCTTCCTGAAAATCTTCATGCCGCTGATCTCTTCGGGGATCGGGGTGGCGGCATTCTTTTGCTTCATGTTTTCGTGGGTGGAACTGCTGCTGTCGCGCACGCTGACATCGGTCAACGCAAAACCCATCGCCGCCACCATGACCCGGACCGTGTCTGCGTCGGGAATGGACTGGGGCGTGCTGGCCGCCGCCGGGGTGCTGACCATCATTCCGGGCGCCTTGGTGATCTATTTTGTCCGCAACTATATCGCAAAGGGCTTTGCCCTGGGAAGGGTTTGACCAATGGCCTGGATGGCATGGACCGCACCCACCGCCCTGTCTTTCGTCATCATCGCAGCGCTGCTGGTGATCTTTACCATCCTTGCGATCCGGTACCCGGAAACCCCGCGCGTGGGTATTTTGCGGATCGAAACCACGCGTGGCGACCGGCTGTTCATTTCGCTTCTGGGCTCGGCGTTCATTTGCCTTGCCTGGCTTGCAATCTTTGGGGCGCCTCTTTGGGGGGCCCTGATCGCCTGCCTGATCTATGCCGTGGCGGTGTTCCGCTGGGTGTGACCGGGAAACAATAACAGTGTAACTCTGGGAGGAGTATCTATGAGACTGCGGAGAACTTCGACCGCCATGGCGCTTGCGCTGATGGCGACAGGCCTGCCTGCGTGGGCCGACATGAATGCTGCCAAGGCGTTTCTTGATGCTGAAATCGGCGCACTGTCCAGTTTGGACCGGGCCGGACAGGAATCAGAAATGCAGTGGTTCATCGACGCGGCGAAACCCTTTGCCGGGATGGACATCAAGGTGGTGTCGGAAACCATCACCACCCATGAATATGAGGCCAAGGTGCTGGCCCCAGCCTTTACCGCCATCACAGGCATCAAGGTCACGCATGACCTGATCGGCGAAGGCGACGTCGTGGAAAAGCTGCAAACCCAAATGCAGTCCGGCGAGAATATCTATGACGCCTATATCAACGACTCGGATCTGATCGGTACCCATTGGCGGTACAAGCAGGCGCGCAATCTGACCGACTGGATGGCGGGTGAAGGTGCCGCAGTGACCAACCCGAACCTTCATCTCGAAGATTTTGTCGGGATCAAGTTCACCACCGGCCCTGATGGCAAGCTGTACCAGCTGCCGGACCAGCAGTTCGCGAACCTGTACTGGTTCCGGTATGACTGGTTCAACGATGAAAAGACCAAGGCCGATTTCAAGGCGAAGTACGGGTATGAGCTTGGCGTGCCGGTGAACTGGTCTGCCTATGAGGACATCGCCGAATTCTTTACCGGCCGCGACATGTCCTATGCGGGCGGGCCGGGCAAGGTCTATGGCAACATGGACTACGGCAAGAAAGACCCATCGCTTGGCTGGCGTTATACCGACGCGTGGATGTCGATGGCCGGGATGGGCGACGTGGGTGAACCCAACGGCCTGCCGGTCGACGAATGGGGCGTCCGGGTCAATGAGGCGTCGCAGCCCGTCGGGTCTTGTGTCACCCGCGGTGGTGCAACCAACGATGCGGCGGCGGTCTATGCCGTGACCAAGGCGATCGAGTGGTTGCAGAAATATTCGCCGCCGACCGCTTCGGGCATGACCTTTGGCGAAGCTGGTCCTGTACCTGCGCAGGGCGAAGTCGCCCAGCAGATGTTCTGGTACACCGTGTTCACAGCCGACATGGTAAAGCCGGGGACCGCCGTGATGAACGATGACGGCACGCCGAAATGGCGGATGGCTCCATCGCCACATGGCGCCTATTGGCAGGATGGCATGAAGGTCGGCTATCAGGACGCCGGGTCGTGGACGTTGATGGAATCGACGCCGGTGGACCGGGCACAGGCGGCGTGGCTTTATGCGCAGTTCGTGACCTCTAAAACCGTGGACGTGAAGAAGTCTCATGTCGGGCTGACCTTCATCCGTGAATCCACCATCCAGCACGAAAGCTTTACAGAGCGCGCGCCGAAACTGGGCGGTCTGGTCGAATTCTACCGCTCGCCAGCGCGGGTGCAGTGGTCGCCGACCGGGACCAACATCCCCGACTAACCGAAGCTGGCACAGCTATGGTGGCAGAATATCGGTGACGCCATGTCAGGGGCCAAGACCCCGCAAGAGGCGCTTGATAGTCTGTGTGCCGAGCAGGAGCGGGTGTTGGAACGTCTGGAACGCGCGGGCGTACAGGGCGAACTGGGACCCAAGATGAACGAGGTCAGGGACGCGCAGTACTGGCTTGATCAACCCGGTTCGCCGGTGGCCAAACTGGACAACGAAAAGCCGCCGGGTGAAACCGTTTCCTATGATGAGCTGATCAAGTCCTGGCAGTAAGCCCGGTCAACAGGGGGCGGGCGGTGACGTCCGCCCCCCACACTCTGGCCTGCGGGTCACGACTGTCTTGATCCGCGCCAACAAGTCATTGAAAAGGCTGCTGTGGGCGTTCTGCCCAGATGTGAGCCGGGGCCAAAAACAATGCCGCATATCCTTGCCATAGATCAGGGTACAACGTCGTCACGCTCGATCCTGTTCGATGCGGCGCTTCGGGTCGTCGCCACCGCGCAGCAGGAGTTCCCGCAGATCTTTCCCGCGCCGGGCTGGGTCGAACACGATCCGTCAGACCTGTGGTCCAGCGTGGCCGCAACCGCCCGGTCGGTGATCGAAAAGGCCGGAGTGCCAGTGTCGGGCATTGCTGCGATCGGCATCACGAACCAGCGCGAAACCACCCTTCTGTGGGACCGTCGCACTGGCCATCCGCTGCACAACGCAATCGTCTGGCAAGACCGTCGTACCGCCGACACCTGTGACGCCCTGAAGGCGGCCGGGCACGAGCCGTTTATCGTGGCGCGCACCGGGTTGCTGCTGGACCCATATTTTTCGGGCACAAAGCTGCGCTGGATTCTTGACCACGTCGAGGGTGCACGCGAACGCGCAACACGCGGCGAGCTTGCCTTTGGAACAGTGGACAGTTGGCTGATCTGGAATCTGACGGGCGGCCGCGTCCACGCGACTGATGCCACCAACGCCTCGCGAACCATGCTCTACAATATCGCCAAGGGCGAATGGGACGCCGATCTTTGCGCGTTGATGGACATCCCGATGTCGGTCCTGCCGGAAGTGCGCGATTGTGCGGCTGATTTCGGCTACACCCGATCGGATCTGTTCGGCCGAGAGATCCCAATTCTTGGCGTGGCGGGCGACCAGCAGGCGGCGACCGTGGGACAGGCTTGTTTCACGCCCGGCATGATGAAATCCACCTATGGCACCGGGTGTTTTGCCCTGCTCAATACCGGCGCCCAGATGGTCACAAGCCGCAATCGCTTGCTGACCACCATCGCCTATCAGCTTGACGGCACCCCGACCTACGCGCTGGAAGGGTCAATTTTCATCGCCGGGGCCGTGGTGCAATGGCTGCGGGACGGGCTGAAGATCATTCGGGATGCGCGCGAAACCCAGCCGCTTGCCGATGCCGCCGACCCCGCGCAACAGGTGATCCTTGTGCCTGCCTTTACCGGCCTTGGTGCACCGTACTGGCGGCCTGATTGTCGTGGCGCCATCTACGGTCTGACCCGAAATTCTGGCCCGGCAGAGCTGGCCCGTGCGGCGCTGGAAAGCGTGGGGTTTCAGACCCGCGATTTGCTGGAGGCGATGCGCGCAGACTGGGGTGCGCAGGCTGATGGGGTGTTGCGGGTGGATGGTGGGATGACTGCCAGCGACTGGGCAATGCAGTTCCTGTCAGATATTCTGGGCGCACCCGTCGACCGCCCGCAGGTGACAGAAACCACAGCCCTGGGTGCAGCGTGGTTGGCCGGGATGCAGGCCGATCTGTGCCCCGGCCCGCAGGAGTTTGCGCGCAACTGGGCGTTGGAGCGCCGGTTCCAGCCCCAGATGGATGCAAAGGTGCGCGCAGAAAAATATGCCCGCTGGGGGCGCGCCGTTCAGGCCACCATGTCGGTATGACGCCCTTTGCCATCACAACGCCGCCGCGTATCCTGTTTGGCAGGGGGCAGGCCGCACAGGCCCCCGCGTTGGTCGCGGCCTTTGGTGCGCGCGGGCTGGTGATCCACGGCGCCAACCCCGCTCGCGCCGCTTGGCTTCTGGAGGCGCTGGCGGCCTTGGGGTGCGATGTGATGCACCTGCCCTGCGCCGAGGAGCCCAGCCTTGCACTGCTGGAAACAACACTGGCAGAGGCCCGCCGTCATCTGCCCGACTGGGTTGTCGGTCTGGGGGGCGGTGCGGCGATAGATCTTGCCAAGGCGGTGGCTGCCCTGATCCCGGCCCCGGGCGGCGCTATGGATCACCTTGAGGTGGTTGGCCGTGGCTTGCCCCTGGCCGCGGACCCGTTGCCGTTTGTGGCAATCCCCACGACGTCCGGTACCGGGGCCGAGGTGACCAAGAACGCGGTTATCGGTCTGCCCGAGCATGGCCGAAAGGTATCGCTGCGGGATGACCGGATGCTGGCGCGGCTGGCAATTGTCGACCCCGCCCTGACCGATCACACACCTTGGGCGGTCACTCTGGCGTCTGGACTGGACGCCGTGACGCAGGTGATTGAGCCATACATTTCTGCCAAGGCCACGCCCTACACCGATGCGATTTCATTGCCCGCCATCGCCCCCGGCCTTGCCGCCCTGATGACCTTACAGGGTGCCGAGGACCCGGCGGCCCGCGACGCGCTTGCATGGACATCGCTTGCCGGCGGGTTGGCGTTGGCGAATGGTGGACTTGGCGCCGTACACGGCTTGGCCGGTGTGGTGGGGGGGCAGACCGGCGCGGCGCATGGTGCAATCTGCGGCGCACTGCTTGGCCCTGTGCTGGCCGCAAACCGAAGCGCAGCCGAACCGGGATCGACCGCAGCCGACCGGATATCGCGGGTCTGCGACCTGCTGGCGCCGGTCTTGCACAGCGCCCCCGCCGATGTACCACAGGCGCTTGCGCGCTGGATCCGAGGCGCGGGCCTGCCAGCGCTGTCCGCGCAGGGTCTTCGCCACGATGACTGGGCCCAGGTCGCGACAAGTTCGCTGACGTCATCATCGATGAAAGGCAACCCTGTGCCACTGACGATAGCCGATCTGGTGGCGATCTTGTCCGCAGCAGGGTAAGGATCGTGCTTCAGTTCAGGGGCGGCTTGGGGCGAGGGGCGACAATCGGTTTCCTGTTCAGGTGAAGCGGGCTGCAAATCCGAAACCCAGGCGGATTTTTTATCACATCATGGTTCGGCCGAAAGGAGTTCTTATCGCGGTTTTGGGTTAAGCAAGTAGATCTAAGGTTATGAATATATTTGTCAAATGTCATTCTGATCAGACCCGCAAGTCTTGGGCTCTGGTCCTAAGTGCGCCACCCGCAGCCCAGAGGACACAGGATGTCGCGATGGCGAGGTGATACAAGTAGCTGGACGCCGAGGACCGTGGCGCGATCCTTGCCGAAGAGCGGCGGGGATCGAGTCTGCGTCAGATCGGCCGATTTCTTGGCGCGTATCCTTGAACGAACGGGGTTGACCTGAAGCGGGAACGGCGTCTCGCGGATCTGATCCACAGTTGGCGCAACGGGGTCGTGATGTTGCGCGGCTGCGGTCCGGTCGGCGACGGAAGCTGGTCCCCAAGATTCCACCCAATGACGGGGTGCGCAGCTGAAAGACCGGCAACCGGCTTTGCGATCTGCCTGCACCCTGACAGCGCGGCCCGAACGAGACGACAAACGGACAGCCGCGCCAGGTCTTTCCTGAACCAGCAGCCACAGCGGCCTCCGTCAGACCGCATGTGACGACGACGCTCGCCTGATGACGATCATTCCCGCCAGGCGCCGGGACGGAACACACCCCGCTTTACCAAAAGCATGCGCCGTTCGCTTCGCAAGACTGAGCCGTTGTTGAGGCAGCGGTTGCATATCCCGGCAGGTTGGCCTGGCAGCTATCTGGCGCTGATGTCCAGTTTGCTCATTTCACTGCTGATGCCCGTAATGGAACTACGGCCTATGCTGGGATCCACGGCGGTAATCGCGATCGCGTTGTTCGCGGCCGGAATCCTGTTGGTCGGCGGCGTTCTTGGGTCGCGTGGCCAGGTTTGGATGGCAGGCTGCGCAAGTGCCTTTTTGTGGTTGGTGTGATGACGGCACAGGTTGTGCCGGGCGATAGCTGCTGCGGAAATGCTTGCCCTTTTCACTGCGGAAGGGGGTCCTTGTCTGATGTCCTTATCGGCGCAAGTGGCCTTGCTGCACGCGCCAAAGCTCCCTTTGGTCGCCATGCCGGGGGCGGACGCAGCTTTGCCATCTTGCCCACGGCGGCCCCTTTGCCAAAGCGGGACTATGTCACAAGAACCCTGAAGTGCTGTACTGACAAGGGGAACCAACTGCGCCGTGGTCCGTTGTTTCCCCAGAGGGGGGCCCGTTCAAAGTTCTTGAGGGGCGTCCCTTCCAAATCACGGAGCAAGGTCAATGAGCCAACCAGACACCAATTTGAATGCGCAAATCCGCCGCCACAAAGGGCCCTTGCTTGGAATTGCGGCCGCCGCCGTGTTTGGCGCGATCATGATGGTTTCGTGGCTGAGCAACGAGGTGGTCGATGCCGAGTCACCGCAGGGCGCGCCAACCCAGATTGATGGCAGAACCGGCGAGAGGGTGGACGGCACAGGACCTGACGCACCCGCAGAACCTGACGCACCCGCAGAGTCGGCGCCCAGATCGCCCACGGGCGTTGGCGCGACACCCTGAGCGCCCTGTTGATGCAACTTTCAGACTTGAACCACATCGCGATCTGGCTGCCGATGGTCGCGTCCATTCTGACAGGCGCGGCTATCGGGTTCGAACGAGAGTTGCAGGCCAAGGCTGCAGGGCTGCGGACACATACGCTTGTGTGTTTCAGTTCGACATTGCTGATGATGGGGGCGGCGCAGCAGGCTGACTGGGTCATGGACCTTTTGCCCGGCCAAACAATCGTCACCGACCCGGCGCGCATGGCGCATGGCATTTTGACCGGCATCGGTTTCCTAGGGGCCGGTGTCATTTTTCGTCAAGGCAGTTCGGTCCAGGGGCTAACGACTGCTGCGTCGGTCTGGATGGTCTCGGCCTTGGGGGTTCTGTATGGGGCGGGGCTTTTCTGGATCGCGGTTGCGGGCACCATCAGCACCCTGGTCGTGCTTGTGCTGTTTCGGATGGTCCACTGGATCATCCCTGACCGACTGCATGCAACCGTGACGGTAACTGTCGCATGCCAAGCGGACGCCTTGACGCCTGTCGAACAGATTTCGGCAATTCTTCGCAAGCATTCAAAAGGCTTTGAGCCGCTGGCACGCAAATGGAGCGAGTCAAGCGGTCAGCCTGCAGCGCCAGAGTTGCAACTGGCCTCGACGGTATGGCTGAAATGCCAGGATGATTGCCAAGCCCTGAGTGCCGATCTGATGGCGATCGAAAGCGTCACAGGCATCGTGATCGCGCCGGTCGTGAATTCGGGGCAGTTTGACTGGAAATGATTTTGCCCGTCCGTTTCGGAACAATCGTTTGCGCCCGGGCGATGCAGACCCGCACAAAGCAACCGTGTCGATCTTGCCGCGTGGTTTATTCATCAACCGCTTGACGACGCGCAGGGCGAACCCCGCGCGCCAATTCGCCGAAACGTGATCAAGCCGATTCACAAGCCGCAGCCCGGCGTCCTGATCAGCCCAAATTCCGGTCAAAGATCGGCCGTGCCTTGATCGCGCGAAGTGCGACCTGCTTCTTATTGGCGAAACCCTTTGAATGCGCTATTTTGATTGGGTCCATTATGCTGTGGGAAGCCGGATGTGCGGCGAAACATACAGTGAGAGGCCGTATTTCGATACGAAAGCGCAGCGTTTGAGAATCGATGCCTTGAATGCCATCAAGGCTGATCCGGTTCCGATAGAAATCCTTGCACTGGCTGCACAGTTGCAAGACGCCCTTTCCGTCCGGTCCCAGAAAATGACCGATGCCCCCGACGGCATGTCATTTGCTGGGTCAATGGCCTTGTTGCCCGACTGATCATCACAGGCGACCGTCTTTTGTCACACCGTCGGCTTGCAGGTCGCGACGCAGGTCTTGGACGGACTGCAGGTTGTTTCATCAGAATCGTTGGGCTCTGCGGGGCCCCCGCGCCGCGGCCTTAGCCATGCTTTACCATCACATGTCGCACGACCGAATAGTCCTCCAGCGAATAGGAGGATAGGTCCTTGCCATACCCCGACTGCTTCAAGCCGCCGTGTGGCATCTCATTCACCAGCATGAAATGCGTATTGATCCATGTGCAGCCATAGCGCAGCCGGGCTGCTGTTGCCATCGCGCGGCCCACGTCGCGGGTCCACACTGAGGACGCCAAGCCATAGTCACTGTCGTTGGCCCAATCTATCGCCTGATCGACGTCGGAAAACGGCGTAATGGACACCACAGGGCCGAACACCTCACGCCGGACGATTTCATCGTCTTGTGTGGCGCCAGCGATCACGGTTGGTTTGTAGTAGAACCCGTTTTCCATGACCGTACCGCCGGTGGTCACCTGAACATGGCGCAATTCGCGTGCGCGGTTGACGAAAGACGCCACCCGGTCGCGCTGGCGCAGGGAAATCAGCGGGCCGATCTCATTGGCGGTGTCGTCCTCCAGACCCAGCGCGATGGTGGACACGGCGCTTGTCAGATCGGCGACCAGTCGGTCATAGACCTTTTTCCCGGCATAGATCCGGCAGGCGGCGGTGCAGTCCTGCCCCGCGTTGTAATACCCAAAGGCGCGCAGGCCCTCGACCACGGCCCCTATATCTGCGTCGTCGAAAACCACCACGGGCGCCTTGCCGCCCAGTTCAAGATGCGTGCGCTTGACCGTCTTGGCGGCGGCGTCGAGCATCTTTTTCCCGGTCGCCACATCGCCGGTCAGAGAAATCATGTCTACGCCGGGGTGGTTGATCAGGTAGCTGCCCACGGTATGCCCGCGCCCCGGGATCACGTTGACCACACCTTCGGGCAGCTCGTCCGCAAGAATCCTTGCCATTTTCAACGCGGTCAGCGGGGTCTGTTCGGACGGCTTGAACACGACGCAGTTGCCAGCGCCGATGGCGGGGGCAAGCTTCCAGGCCATCATCATCAACGGATAGTTCCAAGGTGCGATCGACGCCACGACCCCAATCGGGTCGCGGCGGATCATGCTGGTGTGCCCGGCAAGGTATTCCCCCGCCACCGCGCCTGATTGGCAGCGGACGGCACCCGCAAAGAACCGATAGCAATCGACGATGGCCGGAATTTCGTCGTTGCGCGCCGCGTTGATCGGCTTGCCGCAGTTCAGCGCCTCAAGGGCAGCGAAACCATCGGCCTCGGCCTCGATCCGGTCTGCAATGCGCAACAGGGCTGCGGACCTCTCTGCCGGGGTGGTGCGGGACCAGCCCCCGAACGCGCGGCGTGCGGCGGCGACGGCGCGGTCGACCTGCGCGGTCGACGCCTCGGCCACCTCCAGGATCAGGCCACCTGTGCGCGGGTTCAGCACCTGTTCGGCGGCTTCCTCGCCGGGTTCAAACCCGGATCCGATCAAGAGTTTGGTGTCGATGGCGGTCATTTTGGCCTCCCTAGGGTCATTTGCCCCCGCCGGCGGTCTCGGACCCGCCGCGGGTCAGGTAATAGGCGAGCAAGATGGGAATGAAGGTCGTCACGAAGACCACGATGGCGACCACGTTGGTCACCGGGCGTTGCCGCGGGCGCACCAGTTCGTTCAGCATCCAGATTGGCAGGGTTGATTGCTGGCCTGCGGTAAAAGTGGTGACGATCACCTCGTCGAACGACAGCGCAAAGGCCAGCATTCCGCCCGCCAGCAGGGCCGACCCAAGGTTGGGCAGCAGCACATGGCGAAAGGTCTGAAACCCGTTGGCGCCAAGGTCCATTGACGCCTCGACAATCGATCCAGACAAGCGGCGGAACCGGGCCACCGCGTTGTTGAACACGATCACGATGCAAAACGTCGCGTGGCCAAGGATGATGGTAAAGGTCGAAAACGGGATGTCCATGATCGCATAGGCCGACCGCAGCGACATGCCGGTGATGATGCCGGGCAGCGCGATGGGAAGTATGATCAGCAAGGAGATCTGGTCACGGCCAAAGAATCGCGCCTTGGCCATGGCCGCCGCACACAGCGTCCCAAGGATCAGCGCCAGCGCCGTCGAAACCGCAGCCACCCGCAACGACAGGTACAGCGGCGGCCAGATGTCGGCGCGGTTCCATGCCACGGCGAACCATTCGGTGGTCAGACCGGGTGGCGGGAACTGGTAGGTGCGCTCCTCGGTGGTGAAGGCGTACAGAAAGATCAGCAGGATCGGCAGGTGCAAGAACAGCAACGCCCCGATGGCGGCAAGCGTCAGCGTCAGCGGTGGCCGGGCGTCAGAGTGCATCGAACGCCCCTTTTCTGCGCGCGATGGTCAGATAGACCACCATGATGACGATGGGGACCACGGCAAAGGCGGCGGCCAAGGGTACGTTGCCGGCGGTGCCTTGCAACTGATACACAGCCTGTCCGATGAACCGGCGCGACGATCCGATGATCTGCGGGATGATGTAATCGCCCAACGTCAGCGAAAAGGTGAAGATCGACCCCGCTATGATCCCCGGCATGGCCAGCGGAAACACGACGGTGCGAAAGGTCTGCCAGCGTGTCGCGCCAAGGTCGCTGGACGCCTCAAGCATCGATACCGGCACCCGTTCCAGCGACGCCTGCATCGGCAAGATCATGTAGGGCAGCCAGACATACAAGAACACAAGCCAGGTGCCGATATAGGATGTGGACAACGAAGTGCCCCCGATGACCGGCAAGGCCAGCACGCTGTTCAACACGGCCGAGCCGCCAAGCCCTTCGACCGCCCAACCGATGATCCCCTCTTTGGCCAGGATCAGCTTCCACGCATAGACCTTGACCAGATAGGACGACCACAAGGGCAGCATGATGCCAAGATAGAACACAGCCTTCCATTTGCCGCGCGCATAGCGGGCCGCAAAATAGGCCAGCGGAAATCCGATCACGGCGGCCCCCAGCGTAACCGCAGCCGCCATCGTCACAGTTCGCACGATGATGTCGAAATTGGAGGGCCGCAAAAGTTCAGCATAGGTCGCCAGGGTGAATTCCGGCACGATGACACCGGAAAATTCGTCGATGGAGTAAAAGCTCTGGATCAATAGTGCGACCAGAGAGCCAAGATAAACCACCCCCAACCAGAGCACCGGCGGCGCCAGCAACAGCACCAGCAACAGGTTTGGCTTGCGCCAGAACAGCGCCGACAGCCGGTCGCCAAGACCGCGTTCGGGCAATATGGCGCGGTTGGTCGTCATCATGCACCGTCCAGCGGGTGCAGGGCATTGGGGGCCAGCATCAAGCCGACGCTGTCCCCGATGTTCGGAAGCGGCAACCCGGCAGGCACCAGCACGCTGATTTCCCCGACGGGAAGCGTGACCGCAACCCGCGTCCCTGACCCAAGGTAACGCATTGCCGTGACCGAGCCCCTGATTTCGGACTTGGACCAAGGCAGCAGGCGGATGCTTTCGGGGCGCAGGCTGGCCCATGCCTCGGGGCCGCCCAAGGCCTTGGCCATCGCGGGCGCCACAACATTCGACGAGCCCACGAAATCGGCGACAAAGCGGGTTCGGGGTCGGGTATAGACCTCGGATGGGGTGCCGATCTGGGCGATCTTGCCGTCTGCAAATACGGCGACACGGTCGGCCATCGACAAGGCCTCGCCCTGATCGTGGGTGACAAAGATGAAGGTGATGCCCAGCCGCTGTTGCAGGGACTTCAGCTCATCCTGCATCGCCTCGCGCAGTTTCAGGTCAAGCGCGCCAAGAGGTTCATCCAGCAGCAATACCTGTGGCTCGTTGACCAATGCGCGGGCCAGGGCGACCCTCTGGCGCTGCCCGCCGGACAGCTGGCCCGGCTTTCGGTCGCCGTAGTCGTCCAGTTTCACGACGGCCAGTATTTCCTCGGCCTTGGCATGGCGGGTGCGGCGGTCAATGCCCTTGACCATCAGCCCGTAGGCTACATTGTCGCGCACGTTCATGTGGGGAAACAGCGCATAGTCCTGAAACACCGTGTTCACGTTTCGGCGGTTCGGGGGTGTATTGCCACTGTCTTGGCCAAAGATGCGGATGACCCCGGCGGTCGGTTTCTCAAAGCCCGAGATCAGCCGCAGACAGGTGGTCTTGCCCGACCCCGACGGACCAAGCATGGCAAAGAACTCGCCTTCGGCCACGGTCAGATTGACACCGTCGACGGCACGGACAGCGCCGAAATGGCGCGAGACAGATTGAAACTCGACTGCGGGGGTCATGTGGGGTGTGTCCGTGGCAAAGGCCATCTGTCCGCGCCTCGGGCGCAGCCTGTGGTGATGCAGGGCGGGGTGCGCGGCAGGCGCACACCCCGGGGCAAGCCGTTCGGTCAGCGGCCGCCGATTACACCGATGTAATCCGACACCCAGCGATAATAGGGCACACAGTCACCTGCGGGGCATTTCGACACGGGCGTGGTCCAGAAACGGATCCTTTCGAAATCGTCCAGACCGTTCTTGGTGCAGCCTTCGGCGGTCTGCATCCCGCGCCCGTCGGTGCAAGCCGCTGGTACGGCGGGGTTGGCCCCGAACCAGACCGACAAGTCAGCCTGCAGGTTGGACGCCAAAGAATGTTCCATCCACATGTAGGAACAGTTCGGGTTTTCAGAATCGACATGCATCATGGTCGTGTCGGCCCATCCTGTCGCGCCCTCTTGCGGGATTACCGATGCCACCGGGAACTTGTCACCTTGCAGCAGGTTGACCTGGAAAGGCCATGTGCCTGACGCCACGACACCTTCGTTCTTGAAATCATCCATCTGGATGAATGCGTCGTGCCAGTAGCGTCCGACCAGCGCGCGCTGCCCGCGCAACAGGTCCAGAGCCGCCTTGTACTGGTCGTCATTCAGTTCGTAGGGCGACGTGATCCCCAGTTCGGGCTTGTGGAACATTAGGTATTGCGCTGCATCTGCAATGTGGATCGGCCCGTCATAGGCCTGCACGCGGCCCTTGTTCGATTTGCCATCGGGCAAGGTCATTTCTTCGAACACGACGTTCCAGGATGTCGGCGGTTTGTCTCCGAAGACATCCGTGTTGTACATCAGGACGTTCGGGCCCCACATGTAGGGCACACCATAGTGGATGCCATCAACTGTATGCCAAGGTGCGCTTTTCAGGCGGTCGTCGACTGTAGACCAAGATGGGATCAGATCAATGTTGATCGGCTGCACGCGCTTGCCGGCGATCAGCCGCAGGCTTGCGTCACCGGATGCCGTGACCAGATCAAAGCCGCCTTCGTTCATCAGGGCGACCATTTCGTCGCTGGTATTGGCGGTCTTGACGCTGACCTTGCAGCCCGAGGCCGTTTCGAATTTCGTCACCCAGTCGAAATCCTTCACCGTCTCGCCGCGCTCGATATACCCGGCCCAGGCGACGATGTTCACCTGCCCTTCCGGTGCGCCGATGGCAGTCACCTGTGCCAGAACCGGGGTGATCCCGGTCAGGACGGCCAGCGCCGTGGTTCCCATCAGTCGAATGGTCTTCATGGTCATGCTCCCTGTGAACAAGGCCCGCCCGTGGCGGTGCCGCCGATTTTTCGGAATTGGGCCAAGGGTAGGAGCAGGCTGGGATACTTCGCAATATCAAAACGCAGAAAGGCAGTATCGGAAAAACCGATGGGTCGGGAATAAACAAAAGCGCCCACCGAAACGGTGAGCGCTGGGGTTGCAGGTCAAAGGGTATCGTTCAGCGCCGGGTGTAGGCTTGCTCTGTATCACGTGTCGTGGAGAACCGCGTGACCGTGACAGGGTCATTTGCAGTCAGACCCAACCGGGCGCGCGTCCGGGCCGGAAACACGTCCCCAGCGTTTTCAGTGCCGACTTCGCCTTGGGTCAACCTTACTTTACGCCCAGCGATCAAGCCCAGATCGACGCTGTCAACAACTGCCGCAGGCTGGCCGCGCGTCACTTCGACAAGTTGGCCATCAGCGCTTTGGGCAAAGGCTGCCGAGGTCGAAATCAAGGCGACGGCGATCACGGAAACGAGAGATTTCATATTACTATCCTTAAGTTAGCTTCAGTTTCAGACGCATTCTGTTTGCGTTGAAATTGAAATAGGCCTCGCTTATTGTTTTATGTAGACGCAAAATATCGTACACAGTGTTCGATATCATTGAACAAAAGAGGCCCTGATGGATACCGCCCTGATGCAGTGTTTCGTCTATGTGGTTGAGGAAGGCAGCTTTTCAGCCGCCGCCAACCGTATGGGCATCTCCAGAAGCATGTGCTCCAAGCACATTTCGGATCTTGAACAAATGCTGGGGTCGCGTCTGCTGACCAGATCTACAAGATCGGTGCAGCCCACGCCGTTGGGAATTGAGTATTTCGGCAAGGCCAAATCGATCCTGAACCAGATTGAAGAGGCTATGGACAGCGTGCGGCGCTACTCGGAAACGCCGACGGGGCGCTTGCGCATTGCGGTGGCAGTGTCGTATTCGCACCGGGCGTTGCCGCCCCTGATTGCCCGATTTATGCGCACCTATCCAGACGTGCAGCTGGATCTGGTCCTGGACGATCAATATCGCGATCTGGTCAAGGACGGTATTGATGCTGCGATCCGCATCGGGGATCTGGATGATTCGAATCTGTATGCCCGGCGGTTGTATTCCGCGCAGATGTATCTGGTCGCCTCGCCCGACTATGTGACGCAGCACGGCGCACCGTCGCAGCCATCGGACCTGGCGCAGCACAGGTGTCTTTATTACACCAACACGCGTGGCACCGGAACATGGCGCTTCAGACGCGGAAATGACGTCATCCACCAAAAGGTGCATCCGATCTTCAGCGCCAATACAGGCGACATGATTGTCGCCGCCGCGCTGGCGGGCCAAGGCGTGGCGCCGATGCCGGACTTTCTGATTGCCGATGAACTGGCGTCCGGGCGTCTGGTGCCGCTGATGCCAGATTATACGATGCCAGAGATTCCGGTCAGTGTCGTCTACCTGAGTCGCAAACATCAGACGGCAGCGCTGCGCGCGTTTCTGGACATGCTGACAAGCTGGACGGCCGAGATCCGGGTTGGGCTGCCACCGGCTAGCGCGAAGGGATCGCCGATTGCGCTGACCGGATGAAATTATGCGCCGGGGCAGACAACGGTGCGCCTTTGCGCCAGGCAAGGCCGACCTGCACCGATGGCAGATCACCCGACACGTCGCGGATGTCGATGCGGTCACCTTCCAGCGACCAAGGTCGATAGACAAGACTGGGCAGGATCGCCAACCCTGCGCCGGTGGCGACAAGGGACCGCACGGCCTCGACGCTGCGGGTGCGGAAGGCGATCTCGGGCTTGACTTTAAGCGCCCCCATCAGGCTGCGGGTGCTTTCCTCGATCTCGTCCACCATAAGCTGGATCAAAGGCTCTCCTGCCAGCTGATCCAGCGAAATCGCCTCGGCATCCATCAACGGGTGGCCCAAAGGCAGCCACAGCCTGTAGGGCGACACCAGCAGGGTTTCGACATGCAAGGCCATGCGGTCCTTGACCGAGGATGTCAGCAGCACGGCCACGTCCAGTTCGCCACCAATCAGCAGGTGCTGCAAATACTCGCCGTTGTCCTCGATCACATTCAGGCTCACGCGCGGGTAGGCGCGACGGAATCGCGACAGAATGTCGGACAGGACATAGCCCGCCACCAATGAGGTGACGCCCAGCGACAAACGGCCAGGTTCCTGGGCGGTATCGTCTGAAAACGCAAGGCGGGCCGTGGCGACATCGGCAAGAATCTGGCGCGCGTGGCGCAGAAACAGGCTGCCTTTGTGGGTCAGCGCAAGGCCTCGGGCCAGCCGGTCGAACAGGGTGACGCCAAGATCGTCTTCCAGGGCACGGATCGCTTCGGTCACGGACGACTGGCTGATCGACAGCGCCCGGGCTGCGCCCGACACCGACCCCTGTTCGGCGGCGGCGACAAAGAATTGCAACTGGCGCAGGGTAAAGGCCATCTGGGTCCGGTGTCAGCGGCGGGCGGGGGCGCGCCCCCATGCCGGCTTCGCGGTGGGGCGAAACCGGCATCCCCCGCGGGATGGTTGGATCAACGCAAAGACGAACGAGGTCGGCCAAACAGATCGCCCGACTGTGTCAGCGTTTGCGCATCGCGTCCAGCAGCGCCGCGCCAAGGCCGCCGGGTGCGTCGGGTTTGTCCTTGGGGCCTGCGCTGGATGGACCGCGCGGGGGCGGTGATTTCGGGTCGGGGCGGGGGCTGGATCGGGTGTTGGCAGTGGCTTCACCCGAGTCCTTGCGCATGGTCAGGCCGATCCGCTTGCGGGCGGGGTCCACCTCTGTCACGCGCACCTTCACCACATCGCCAGCCTTGACCACCTCATGCGGGTCTTTGACAAAGCGGTCCGCAAGCTGGCTGACGTGAACCAAGCCGTCCTGGTGAACGCCGATGTCGACGAAAGCGCCAAATGCGGCGACATTGGTTACTGTGCCTTCCAGCAACATGCCAGGACGCAGATCCTTGATATCATTGATGCCATCAGCGAAGGTTGCGGTCTTGAACGCCGGACGGGGGTCACGACCGGGCTTTTCCAATTCCGCCAGGATATCGCGCACCGTGGGAAGGCCAAACCGAGCATCAACGAAAGCCTCGGGTTCCAGTTTGCGCAGCGGGGCAGGGTCGGTCATCAACGACCGCAGATCACGGCCACAGGCGGCGACGATTTTCCGCGCGACGTCATATGCTTCGGGGTGAACCGAGGATGAGTCCAGCGGTTCCTTGCCGCCCTGGATCCGCAGAAACCCTGCGCATTGCTCATAGGCCTTGGGGCCAAGGCGGGCGACCTTCAGCAGGTCGCGCCGGGTCTTGAACGCGCCGTTTTCGTTTCGGTGGGTGACGATGGTTTCCGCCAAGCCAGGGCCAATGCCCGCGACCCGCGCCAAAAGCGGCGCCGACGCGGTGTTGACGTCCACGCCGACCGCGTTCACCGCGTCTTCGACAATGCCGTCAAGCGCGCGGCCAAGGCGGTGCTGGTCGACATCGTGCTGATACTGGCCGACCCCGATGGATTTCGGCTCGATCTTGACCAGTTCCGCCAAGGGGTCTTGCAGGCGTCGGGCGATGGACACGGCACCCCGCAAAGACACGTCCAGATCAGGAAATTCCTGCGCGGCCAGTGCCGACGCCGAATAGACCGAGGCCCCGGCTTCGGACACGATGACCTTGGTGGGCTTTTTGCCGGGCAAAAGGGCCAGGGTGTCGGTCACCAGCTTTTCCGATTCACGGCTGGCGGTACCGTTGCCTATCGCGATCAGGTCCACGTCATGTTTGCGGATCAGGCCCGCAAGGGTGGCCTGTGCCCCGCGCAGATCGTTTTTCGGTTGGAACGGATAGATGGTATCGGTGTCCAGCACCTTGCCTGTGCTGTCGATGACCGCAATCTTGCACCCGGTGCGGATACCAGGGTCAAGGCCAAGCGTGGCACGCCCCCCGGCAGGGGCGGCAAGCAACAGATCCTTCAGGTTGCGGCCAAAAACGCGAATCGCCTCGACTTCGGCCCTTTCGCGCAGTTCGACCATCAGGTCGATGGTCAGCGACGACCGAAGCTTTACCCGCCAGGTCCAGCCTGCGGCCTGCGCCAGCCACAGGTCACCCGGCCCCTTGCCGGTCGCAGCCAGGGTTGCGCGCACCATGCCTTCGGCGATCCCTGTGCCGGGCGTTGCATCTGGATCGACATCCAGATCAAGCGCAAGGAACCCCTCATTCCGGCCCCGGAACATTGCCAGCGCGCGATGGCCGGGCGTTGTGGAGAAGGGTTCAGAATGGGCAAAGTAGTCCGAGAATTTCGCGCCTTCGGCCTCTTTCCCCTCGATCGCCCTGGAGGAAAGCCGCCCCGTGCGACGCATGTGGTCGCGCAAACGGGCCAACAGGTCGGCGTTTTCCGCAAGCCCCTCTGCGACAATGTCACGGGCACCTTCCAGCGCGGACTTGGCGTCAGGCACTGCTTCGCCCAGGTATGCAGCGGCCAAGGCGACGGGGTCTGTGCTGCGATCCGCCAGGATTGCGTCGGCCAACGGGCCAAGGCCATTTTCGCGGGCAATCATCGCCTTGGTGCGGCGTTTGGGCTTGTAGGGCAGATAGATGTCCTCAAGCTCGGATTTGGTAGTGACACCGGCAATTTTGGATTCCAGATCGGCAGTCAGCTTGCCTTGCTCTCGTATCGACCCAAGGATCGTGTCGCGTCGCGATTGCAGCTCACGCAGATAGGTCAGGCGCTCGGCCAATGTGCGCAACTGGGTATCGTCAAGGCCTCCGGTCACCTCTTTGCGGTAGCGCGCCACAAACGGAACCGTAGCCCCGCCATCCAGCAGCGCCACGGCAGAGGCGACCTGGTCGGGGCGGGCGGTGATTTCAGTTGCGATCAGCGAAAAGATGCGGCGGTCATCGGCGGTCATGGAGGGGCCTTCCGGGCTGGCATGGGGGGGTAGTAAAACCCCAAGCCCGCGCCAGACGCAAGGCCCGGACGGTGCTGCGCCCCGATCGTGGGCATGGGTCCGCACACCGGACTGGGGTGGGCCAGCACCCGCGCAGGTGACCCGCGCATGTTCATGGGCCGTAATCTGCAAGCCTTGCATCGGGGGCAGAAAGGGGGCGTCGTTTGACTATTGATGCCACTTGTGGCGCTGCCGGGCCTTGTTGCCTGAATGTCGCCTTGCGGCAGACTGCCCGTCTCATGGCCGAAGGGTATGGGACAAACACCAGACATTGACACAGAAAGACGCGCTATTTGACCTCGATGACGTCAACGGCCTGGCTGCTTTTTTGTCTGCCCGATATCCGCAATATTCCGGCCACCGGCGTCACGTCGCCATAGTCGCGGCCGTGTGCCACGGTGATGTGGTCGGCCCCTGCGCGACACGCGTTCGTCGGATCAAAGCCGATCCATCCGCTTTCCGTGCCGCACCAGACCCGAACCCAGGCGTGCATCGCGTCGGCACCTTCAAGCCTGGGTTTCCCCGGCGGGGGCACCGTGCGCAAGAAGCCCGAGACATAGCCGGCCGGGACGCCCATTCCGCGCAGTGCGGCGATCATCACCTGTGCAAAATCCTGACAGACCCCTCTTCGTTTCTCAAACGCTTCGGCGGGTGGGGTGTCGACCGTCGTGGCCTTGGGATCAAACTTCATTTCGGCATGCATGGCCCGATTTAGACGTTCAGCCAGGTCGGCGACCGTGTCTGCCCCCTCGGTCACTTGGCGCGCCCAGTCCACAGCCTCGGGCAATGGGGCAATGCGGGGCGACCGGGACAGAAAGTGATGCGGAGATTCCGGCCCAAGATCCGTGATGTCGGCCAGCTCTGCTGGTAGCCGGGACAAGGGCGGCGACATGTCGAGCGTCAGGTCGGGCCCAAAGCGGTCAACGCGCGCCGTGGCGGTAAAGATGATCTTGTTCTGGCTTGGGCGTGTGACGATTTCTGTAACCGGGTTGCCAAAGAAATCAACATATCCTGTCTGCTCTGCTGGTTCGGGGCTGACAGCGATCTGTCCGGACAACAGCCGTTGCTGGCCGGGCAGCGACGCGGGCAGCAGTCGCAACAGGTGCCTGCCTGCTGCCGCTGGCCGGTCATAGTCATAGCGAATGCTAACGCGGATATCGTACAACATCAGCGCAAGTAACTTTCTGTCAAAAGATCAGACAAGGCCGCAATGGACCCGCGAATTTCCCAAAGCGCCTTTGTTTTCAGGGTTTCCGGGGTTTCTGTCGCCAATCTGGAATACGTTCTCAGCATGGCACGCGACAAATCCGACAACTGCCCCTCTGGCGCGGCGCCCGGCAACAGCGCGATCTGGTCGCGCATACCGTCCAGTTGGTACAGCAGGGCGCGGGGGTTCATGCTGTCCAACCCCAACAGGTCGATGACGGTTTCGCGCGTGGTCGACAGCGCGAACCGGCGCCGGTGCGACATCACGCTGTCCCCGACCTCGACCAACAGATCCAGCGCGCCTTCTGGCGCCTTGGGATCGGCCAGTGTCGCAAGCAGCGCCGCCATCGTCATGGCGCGTTCGTGAAACCGACCCAGTTCCAGAAATCGCCAGCCGGTAAAGCGGTACATGTTTTCATGCACCAGCCCGGAAAACCCCGTCAGTTTGCGCAACAAGGCGCTTTGCGCCCGCGCAGCGTCGTCGCCAAGGCTGACCCGCGTTGCCATGCGACGAGCGGTCTTGTGCATATCATTGAGGGCGGACCAGCCATCCGGCGAAAAGCGGTCACGCACCTGACCCGCGCTGGCAACCGCGCCGCCAAGTATGTTCAAAAGACCGTCGGGAATGCCCTGATCGGGGTCCACGCCCTGGGCTTTGAACAAGGGTCCTATCGCCTCCAGCAGCGGTGCCGCATGCTTGGCCCCGGATTCCGCCAGCCGCACATTGCGCGCACGCAGCAGCCGAAGCACCCCCTCGGTCCGTTCCACATAGCGGCCCAGCCAGAACAGGTTGTCGGCGGCACGGGCAG
>JAUSPL010000416.1 GCA_030656535.1 Gemmobacter sp. | reverse complement strand
CTGGTGGCGGGGCTTTTGCTCGTCTGGGGGTACTATGTCGGACATATGCCCTTTGCCGACCTGTTCATGGTCGTGGTCGGCGTCGCCGTGGCCGCAATCCCCGAGGGCCTGCCGGCAGTGATGACCATTACGCTGGCCATCGGCGTGCAGGCCATGGCGCGCCGCAATGCTATCGTCCGCCGCCTGCCCGCGATCGAGGCGATCGGCTCGGTCTCGGTGATATGTACGGACAAGACCGGCACGCTGACCCGCAACGAGATGGTGGTGGCCGCGGCTGAAATGGCGGACGGTGTCTTTGCCATCGGTGGCGAGGGCTATGCGCCCGAAGGTGCCATTACCCCGGCGGGGGATCTTGGACGGCTCGCCCGGGCGGCAGCGCTGTGCAACGACGCCGCCCTGCACCGCAAGGACGGCGTGTGGACGGTCGAGGGCGACCCGATGGAGGGTGCGCTTCTGGCCTTTGCGGGAAAGGTTGGCGGTGATCACGGGGCGCAGCGGCTGGATGCGATCCCCTTCGACAGCCGCCACCGCTTCATGGCTGTCCTGACCGAGGGGCCGCAGGGACGCGTGACCTATGTGAAGGGCGCGCCGGAACGCGTGCTGCAGATGTGCGGCGGCATCGACTTGCAGCACTGGCACGACCGGGCCGAGGCGTTGGCGCGGCGCGGTCTGCGGGTACTTGCCCTGGCAGAACGGCCCGAGGCAGGCGAACGGATCGACGCCGCCACGCTGGACCATGGCCTGACCTTTCTTGGCCTTGTCGGCCTGATCGACCCGCCGCGCCCCGAGGCGATTGCCGCCGTCGCCGAATGCCGGGCGGCAGGCATACGGGTCAAGATGAGCACCGGCGACCATGCTGGAACCGCCGCTGCTATTGCGGCACAGATCGGGCTGGCAAACCCCCACCGCGTGCTGACCGGGGCCGACCTGGACAGACTGGACGACGCGCAACTGGCACTGGAAGTGACGGATGTCGACATTTTCGCCCGCACCAGCCCTGAACACAAACTGCGCCTTGTGACCGCGCTGCAGGCGCATGGCCTGTCGGTCGCCATGACCGGCGACGGGGTGAACGACGCGCCCGCGCTCAAACGCGCCGACGCGGGCATCGCCATGGGCCTGAAGGGATCCGAGGCCGCCAAGGAGGCCGCCGATCTGGTGCTGGCCGACGACAACTTCGCCTCTATCGCCGCGGCGGTGCGCGAGGGGCGAACCGTTTATGACAACCTCAAGAAGGTGATCAGCTGGACCCTGCCCACCAATGCGGGCGAATCGATGGTGGTCATTCTGGCCCTGCTGGCCGGTCTGGCCTTGCCAGTGACCGCAGTGCAGATCCTGTGGATCAACCTGATCACCGCCATTTCGCTGGGCCTTGCGCTGGCCTTCGAGCCGACCGAGGCGGGCACCATGGCCCGTCCGCCACGCGCCCGCAATGCGCCGATCCTGTCGGGCGGGCTGGTGTGGCATGTTGTTCTGGTGGCAGTGCTGTTTCTGGCGGCGGTCTTCGGCATCTTCACCTATGCCATCGACAAGGGTTATCCGCTGGCCGTGGCCCAGACCATGGCGATGAACATGCTGGTGGTGTTGGAGATTTTCCACCTTTTCTTCATCCGCAACATCCACAGCAGCTCGCTGACCTGGGCCGCGGCGCGCGGCACGCGCGTGGTCTGGACCGTGGTCGTTGCCATCACGGCAGCACAGTTCGCCGTCACCTACCTGCCGCCGTTTCACGCGGTGCTGGGCACGAGCCCCGTCCCGCTGATGGACGGCGTGTTGATCGTGGCCATCGGCGCCGCCTTCTTCGCACTGATCGAGATCGAAAAACAGATCCGGCTGGGGCTGAAAGGTTGACCTGTGACAAGGCCGGGCTCAACCGATTGGCGTAGAATATCGGTTCTCCAATAAGGAACGAGGCGGATATGACTCGCACCCGGAAAAAGCAGACCCCTTCTGCCGAAGCCCCGCCGATGATTGCCAGGCTTCCAGCGGTGATCGATCCGCCACAACCAAACGAGCATCCGCATCAGAACTTTGACCGTGCGGCCCGGGCCGCCGTGGCACGGCTTTCGGGGGGCATCTCTACCCATGCCTTCCTTGAGGCATGGAGCGACTGGGCCCAGCACCTCGCCCGCGCGCCCGGTCGTCAGATGGAACTGGCCGAACACGCGCAGCGCAGCTTGTTGAAGTTGACGACACTGGCCACCAGCCCCGGCGGCGCTGCGCCCTTTGCCCCAAAACCCTATGACCACCGCTTTGACCATGACGGCTGGCAAAAGCAGCCCTTCCGGATGTGGCAGCAGGGGTTTCTGGCCATGCAGGACTGGTGGGACCACGCCACGGAACCGATGCGCGGTCTGCGCCCCGAAGACGCCGAGCGCACCCGCTTTCTGGCCCGCCAGACGCTGGATGTCCTGTCGCCCTCAAACGCGCCGTTCCTCAACCCCGAGATCATCGCCGAAACGGCCAAGACAGGGGGGCGTCATGGCCGAAGGTGCTGCGCATTTCGCCCATGACGCCCTGAAAACCCTGACCGGCCAGCGCGACCCGGCCCCCGAAGGCTACCGGATCGGCAAGGATCTGGCCTGCACTCCCGGCAAGGTCGTCTATCGCAACGACCTGATGGAGCTGATCCAGTATGGGCCGCAGACGCCGCAGGTTCACGCCCGCCCGATCCTGATCGTCCCGGCCTGGATCATGAAATACTACATCCTCGACCTGTCGCCCGAAAACTCGATGGTGCGTTATCTGGTCGGTCAGGGTTTCACCGTTTTCATGATCTCGTGGATCAACCCGACCTCCGATCAGCGCGACCTGTCGCTGGAAGATTACCGCAAGCGTGGCGTGATGGCGGCGCTGGACGCAGTGACAACCATTGTGCCCGACACCCCGGTGCA
>JAUSPL010000412.1 GCA_030656535.1 Gemmobacter sp. | reverse complement strand
GTGGGCAATGCGCCGGACAGCACATCTTTGGCCGCCTGCAAGGCGACGGCGCGCGGCGTCCCGGGCATGATCCGGTCGATGATGCCATGTGCCAAACCTTCGGCGGCATCAAACTTGCGCCCCGAGACAATCAGATCAATGGCGGTGCTGACGCCGGTCAGGCGCGGGGTCCGCTGGGTACCACCGGCCCCGGGCAAAATCCCGACATGCACCTCTGTCAGCCCAAGCCGCGTTCCGGGTAAAGCCACCCGGGCATGCGACGCCATCGCAATGCCAAGACCACCGCCAAACGCCGCGCCGTGCAGCACCGCCACCACCGGCTTGTGGCTCGCTTCGAGATTGGCGCAGACATCCTGAAGATAGGGCCGCCTGAGGGGCCGGGAAAATTCCCTGATGTCTGCACCCGCAGAAAACACATGGAGATCGCTGAGCACGGCAATCACCCTGACCTCGGGCGTTGCATTCAGCCGGTCGGTTGCCGTGATCATGGCTTCGCGCAAGGGGCGGGCCAAGGCGTTGACCGGCGGGCTTGCCAAGATAATCAATCCGATGTCATCGACAATCTCGACGCGGTCCTGCTCTTCGGTCAGATCGGTCATCGCCCGACACCATGTGTTTGCGGGCTGCCTCCGCGCGATCCGGGCCGAATGTCTTTGGCGTTCATCTCACCCATACAGTCCGGGTCCATGTCGGCACGCGGAGCCCCCGGTCGGGACGCCACTCGGATGGAATCTGCAGTATCTGACACTGAACACCCCCCTCACCTCTGCGTGGCAGACCGAAGTCCCCGGGAACGCATGTGACCCGAATGGATATTTTGCGAAACTGAATTTCGCATAGTGGACAGCTAGCAGTCCAGCATCTGGCAAGTCAAGTTCCGCGACGCTATGCTCCGAAAAGATTCCACGTCACGCAACCCGCCCGTCTTTGTCAAAGCCGCTCTCCCTCCCGAAAGGATGACCGCAGCATGCCAACTGAATCTGACACTGCCGGACAGTGCATCGAAGACCGTGAGGCCGATGAAGGCGACCGGCAATTCGTCACGGCGCTTGCACGCGGGCTTGATATTCTGGGGTGCTTTCGCCACGGCGACCGCTACCTTTCCAATCAGGAAATCGCGCGGCGCACGCAATTGGCCCGGCCCACGGTTTCACGGCTGACCCATACCCTGACGCGCACCGGCCATCTTGTGCGTGACGGGAACAACAACGAATATCGGCTTGGCGGCAGGGTGTTGCAGATGGGCCTTCACCTGTTGAGCAACAGTGATGTCCGCGAACGCTTCCTTGCCGAAGTCGAGGGCATGAACTGCGGCCCGAATTCGTATGTCACCGTGGCCCTGGCCGAACGGGCAGGAACCCGGGCCGTCTATCTTGCCTCGTCACAGCCCCGAGATGCGATCGCGTTGAGCATCGGGGTCGGCGCGCAGTTGCCGCTGTTTTATTCCGGCATCGGCCGGGCGATCCTTGTCGGTATGGGCGAAACAGAGCGCAACCGGGTCTTGGCTGAGGCGTGCAACGAGTTCCCGGACCATCGGACGCGCATGGAACGGAGCATCGCAGATGCGCTGAACGACTATGCGACCTTCGGCTACTGCACCAGTTTTGGTGCCTGGAAGCCCGAAATCACCTCGATTGCGGCACCTTGCCGTTCGCTTGACGGTCGGACCGTCTATGGCGTCAACATTGGCGGGCCGACCTTTCTGGTGTCGGGCGAACAACTGCACACGCATTACGGGCAGCGTTTGCTGGAATTCATCAGCCGGATCGGGCTGTAGGGTGCTCCGGGTTGTCGGGCGGCCGTGGCGCAGGGTGGCTGTATCAGCCTTCACCCAACAAGGGAGGGGCGTCGGGCGGGTGCGCGCCATAAAGGCCGCGATACCACATGATGCTCATCACTTCGGCCAGGGCCTCGTCTCTTTCCGGCGTTCCGGGAATTGTCGGATCGTCCAGAACTACGGCCTTGCGCAGCAACTCGTCGCTCATGGCGATCATGGCGCGTGCGGCAAGCATCGACCGATAATCGCTCGTCGTTTCGGGCGGCAGATTTCTGTATCGTGCAAGATCACGCAGGATGGTGCGCGCCCAACGGATGTTCAGCGTGTCCATATAGGCGTCAAATCCCGGCCAGTCCTGCACATGCATCTGCCGCCCCACCAGAATCCGTGCGTTTTGTCGGTAGCAGCGGACATAGAACAAGTTGATGTCATACAGCGATTCGTAACGTGACCGGCCCTTGATCCTGCGCGGGCGGCGTATCCGGATCATCGCGGCAAAGACACGGTAAACGGCAACGGCCGCTTCTGTCCGGTTGGAAAAATACAGGTAGAACGTACCCCGCGCCAGACCGGCCTCTTCGACAATCCCTTCGATGGTCAGCCTTTCGTACCCGATACGCTCCATCTGAAAGGCAGTCGCGGCGATCAGCGCGCGCCGTGTCCGGGCGCGCTTTGAGCGGCCATAGGACTTGTCAGCCCGTTCCCTCAGCAGCGAGGGAAGATGAAATGGTTCGTTCCGCGCCATGTCGACCCTCTCTGCAGGTTGCCCAGACCTTTGCGTCAATACAGTTGACCCCATCAGGTCAATCCAAAACCTTTCCAACCGGACCGATGAACGCTCTGCCGATGCGGATCAAGGAAAAATATTATTGACACTATGTCTATTAATGACGCAGTGTCAATTTATGACGTCAGTGTCAGTCGGTGAATCGGACGCAGGGGGCAACTGCGCAGGGTCATGGCCCCGCACGTTGGAGGATATGGTGGATGGCAGGCGCTTCGATCAGTTTTCGCCAGGTTTCCAAGGGGTATGGCAAGGTGAATGCGCTTGAGGATTTTGATCTGGATATCGCCCCGGGCGAGTTCATGACGTTCCTTGGCCCTTCGGGATCTGGCAAGACGACGGCGCTGAACGTGCTGGCCGGATTTACCAGTGCGTCAACGGGCGATATCCTGATCGACGGCCGCTCCATTCTTGCGCTGCCGCCCGAACGCCGCAACGTCGGCATGGTGTTTCAGAACTACGCGTTGTTCCCGCATCTGAACGTGTTCGAAAACGTCGCGTTTCCGCTGCGTCTGCGCGGGATCAAGGGGGCGCAGATGCGCAGCCGGGTGGATGCTGCGCTGGCGATGGTTCAGCTGGCCGACTTCGGCGGCCGCTTGCCAAAGGAGCTGTCGGGCGGGCAACGGCAACGCGTGGCCTTTGCGCGGGCCATTGTCTTCGAGCCGCCGGTTCTGTTGATGGATGAACCGCTGGG
>JAUSPL010000401.1 GCA_030656535.1 Gemmobacter sp. | reverse complement strand
GGGCTCTGACGGCGCGGGGCGGATCGCGGCGGTGGGCCGTGGTGTCGATCCGGCACGCCTTGGCCAGCGTGTCGCAGGCGCGTTCTTTCCCGACTGGATCGACGGCGAAGTCTCGGCGGCCCGGCGCGCGCGTTCGTTCGGCGCGCAGATCGACGGGATGCTGGCCGGGTTCGCGGTCATGCCCGCCCATGCCGCCATCCCCTTCCCAGACCATCTTTCGGACGCCGAGGCTGCCACCCTGCCTTGCGCCGGGCTCACGGCCTGGCACGCCCTGAACGTGGCGGCACTGCGACCGGGCATGACGATCCTGCTGCAAGGCGCGGGCGGCGTTTCAACGATGGCGCTGCCCTTCGCACGGATGGCCGGCCTCCGGGTGATCCAGACCGCGAGTACGCCGGAAAAGGCAGCACAGCTGCGCCACCTCGGAGCCGATCATGTGGTGGGGTCGGGCGCGGGCGCTGACTGGACACATCCGGTCTTGCAACTGACCGGCGGCCTTGGCGCAGACGCGGTGATCGACATCGGGGGCCCGGGATCGTTGCCGATGTCGGTACGCGCGGTCAAGGTCGGCGGAACCATCGTCAGCGTCGGTTTCGCCGGCACGGGCACAGGGTTCGACATCCGACAGGTCGTCGGCCGCGCCATCGCACTGCGCGGTATCACCGTCGGCAGTTGCGCGATGTTCGCCGAGATGAACCGGGCGATTGCGGCCGCGCGGCTGCGCCCGGTCATCCACCGCCGTTTTGCTTTCGACGATGCGCCTGCGGCTTATGCCTGTCTCGAGGCGGGAGGACATGTCGGCAAAATCGTCATCGAGATCGCCGACACCGGAACGGGCGCTGCCTCGGGCGCCGATCACCAAGGGGAGTAAGCCATGACCGATTCTGACCTGCTGCGCACCGTCGCCGAGCTGAAGGACCGCAGCGAGATCAACCAGTGTCTGATGACCTATTCGCGAGCCGTCGACCGGCTTGACCGCGACTTGCTGCTGTCGGTCTACCACCCGGACGCGGTGGACGACCACGGTGTGTTCGTCGGCAGCCCGGCAGAGTTCGCCGACTGGGTGATCGACATGCACACCCGCACGCACCTGTCCCACCAGCACTGCCAGTTCAACTGCACTATCGACCTCGACGGCGACACCGCCCATGCCGAGACCTATTACATGTTCATCGGCATGAACCGGCAGGGCGACCCATTGACCATGACCGGCGGGCGCTACTTAGACCGGCTAGAAAGGCGGGAAGGTCGCTGGGCGATCGCCGAGCGCATCTGCCTGCGCGACTGGGCGCAGCTGAAGGAGATCCCGACGGAGATGGACCAGTCCAAGATGACAGCAGTCAAGAACCTGCCCGAGCACATTGTCGCACTGATGCGCAGCGGCCCGCAGACCAGTCGCGACCGGTCTGACCCCTCGTACGCGCGGCCGCTTCGCGTCGACCGGACGCGGACGTTGTCGGGCAACAGCTGAGGCAACGGCGTGGGGAGGGGGCGCAGGGCACCCCCTCCAAGGTCCTCACCTGCGGGCGGTGAACTCCAGCCCCGGCATTCCCTCGTCCAACCAGTCCAGCACCATCTGCCGGTATTGCGCGAAGCCGCCGCCATAGCGCTGCGACAGGAACCCCTTGTATTTGCTGGGGTCTCCTTCGTTGTTGTAGTAGCTCGGTGTGCACTCTCGGTAGAACTCGAGGTTGTCGAGCGCCATCTCTCGGAAATGTTCGACATAGGCCTTGACGGCGGCCTCGGTCGGCTCGACGACATCCGCATCCTCGCCCAGCGCGCGGGCGAGGATGCGGGCGACATAGCCGGCCTGCAGGTCGGCGGGATAGAGAAAATTGACATCGCCCGGGCCTTGCGCCGGTCCCATGAAGAACAGGTTGGGAAAGCCGTGCGCGGTGACACCGTGCAGGGTCTGGTACTCCTCGGCCCAATGGTCGCCCAAGGAGAGCCCGCCCCGGCCGAAGATCTCGATCTCGGCGCGCCGCGTATATTCGGTACCGACCTCGAATCCGGTCGCGAAGATGATGCAGTCGACCGGGTATTCCTTTCCACCGATCATCAGCCCGTCGGCGGTGATCCGCTCCACGCCCCGCCCGCCGGTATCCAGCAACGAGACGTTGGGCCGGTTGAACATTGGCAGGTAGCGGTCGTTGAACGTAGGCCGCTTGCAGAAGAAGCGGTACCAAGGCTTCAGTGCTTCGGCCACCGCGGGGTCTTTGACCTCCGCCTCGACGCGATGGCGCAGGGCTTCCATGCGCTCGGCGTCAGCCATTTCCATCTCCAGATCGCGCTCCGCCTGCGTCTTTTCGCCCTCCTGAGCGACGCGGAAGGCGATGGCGCCGAGGATCTTCATGATTTCCGTCCATGCATCCTCGACCAGATCCTTGGGCTGCGGCACGCCGGACACCAGCTTCTGGAAGTTCGAGCGCCGCTCCTCCTGCCAGCCGGGCTGCAACGAACGCGCCCACTCGGGATCGGTCGGGTGGTTGCCGCGGGGTGCCACCGCGACCGGCGTGCGCTGCACAACGTGAAGGTGCCCGGCGAATTCCGCGATCAGCGGCGCCACCTGGAT
>JAUSPL010000395.1 GCA_030656535.1 Gemmobacter sp. | reverse complement strand
TGACCCGCTGCGCGACGAAGAGGTTCTGGCCGCAATCGTGCCGCGCGCGGGTGTGGATGAGGCGGCCCTGGCGGTTGCCTTGATTGACCACTGCGCGGGGCGGTTGGCCTATTACAAGCTGCCCGGCTATGTGGCGTTTCTGGACCAACTGCCGACAACCTCGACACAAAAGCTGCGCCGCGCCGATCTTGGCCCGCTGGCAGAGGCCCCCATGAGCCACCCGCGAAGTCACGATCTGAGGGACCAAAAGCAGGCGCTGCGGAAGAAAGCCACTTGATGTGATGAATTAGTAAATATCGTTAGTGATTTGATATTTATGTGTTAATCCATATTCACCTCAACCCGGAGTGGCAGGTATTCGTGTGCCGGGCAAGTCTGGCGCATGGGAACCCGGTGTGATGCGGCACAGTATGGCGCGCACGTCAGGTTCGCGCCACTCAGTGTCCGGTATGTCCAGACAAGACGGGGGGCGCGGTCGAATTTCCCGGCGTGATCTGTCAGGATGGGTCCTGAAACGCCTTTTGCAGGGGCTGCGCCCAGAACGCGTCGTCTTGCAGAACCGCGACAAAACGGTCGGCCGCGCGACCTTCGCCAAAGGCGGTGTGCGGTGCGTGGCGTTTGCCCCATTGCGTGGTCAGGAAATCCCCGATTGCCGCGGTATCTGTTGCGGTGCTGTGATGTACCGACGGTGCCAGCGACCGGTTGGTCTGGCGCGTGCCCACATCCAGCGAGGGGATACCCAGGAACGGCGCCTCTCGGACGCCGGCCGATGAATTGCCGACCATGCAGGCCGCGTGTTTCATCAGTTCTGAAAAATGCGCGAACCGCATCGACGGGATACGCCGGAACCGGGTGTCGGGCAGGGTGTCGATCACCGCGAAAATCTCGGCGGATCCCGGGTCGTTGTTGGGCAAGATCAGAACGAAATTTTTGCCCGACGACTCTAGCGCGCCATAGAGCGCGCGGGCCTGTGCCGCCATCGTCGCGGTTTCCGACGTGACCGGGTGAAATATGCAGATGCCGTAGTCGCCAAAGGGGATGGCATAGCGGGCCTTGACCTCGGCCAGCGTGACGCCGGACGGCGCACCGTGCTTGTCCAGTTCTGGTGATCCGATCGCGTGGATCGAGCCCGGCGGTTCGCCCAAGGCCATGACCCTGGTCCGTGCAGCGTCGGACGATACGAAATGGTGATGCGCCAGCTTGGTGTTGCAGTGGCGGAATATCTCGTCGATGGTGCCAGACACTTCGCCGCCTTCGATATGGGCGCAGCGGACGTAGTTGGTGGCCGCGACAAGCGCGCAGGCCAGGGCTTCGACCCGGTCGCCGTGGACCACGATCAGGTCGGGCCGGTGTTCGGCGACAAAATCCGAAAAGCCCAGCACGGTCTTTGCCAGCACCATGTCTTGCGGATCGCCGGGGCGCTGGTTCAGAAACTCGTGAACCTGCACGCCGGGGGTGCGCGCGACCTCGATCTTGGTCAGGCCATAGCGCCCCAGCATGTGCATGCCAGTGACAAAGAACGACACGGTGAACCCGGCGTCGCGGGCAGCAGTGGCCAGCGGCTCGATCTTGCCGAAATCGGCACGGGTTCCGGTGACGAACAGGATGTGTCGGGTCATGGATGGCCTTTGGTTGGCGTGGCGCCGGACTGCATGGTGCCGGACTGCGGGGCGCCAGGGCGCCGGCTGGGGTCAGCCGATCCGTTGCACCGCGAAGATCGGGTTCTTGGTGCATTGGATCAGGTGCGGGCTGTAGCGGGCGTTCAGCAAGAGAGCAACCATTTGCCACAGGGGGACGGCAAGCGGGTTGATGTCCTCGACCACAACCCAACCGCCGAGGGCCAGCCGCGACAGGCCGAATTCCAGCGTGGTCAGATTGGCCGTCGGAGAATGCAGGCCGTCGTCGATGACCAGATCCAGATCGTGGGTGATCGCTGCGCCCAGGGCATCAAAGCTGTGGGGATCGGTCTGATCGACATGGTAGGTGGTCAGCCGGTCTTCGGTAAACAGCGCACCCCGGTCATAGTCGGCCCCGTAAACATGCGCCTGGGGCAGGAAATCGCGAAAGGCCCGGACAGAGGCACCGGGTTTGCCATGCACCGTCATGTTGGACACGATCTTGGGGTTGTTGCTTCCCAGACCGACCTCCAGCACACCCTTGATTGCATCCCGCTGGTGCAAGATGCGCCCCAGCACAAAGTGATAGTTGTGCTTGTTGGCCTTGTCTGACCCGTGCTGATCCAACAGGATCTTCAACGCCATCGCCGTATCGCGGGTGTCTGCGCCAAAATTCTCGGCCGAGACGACGGGCAACAGGGATATTCCCTGCCGATCTGCGAATTCGGCCATCATCGGAAAAATGATCTGCGCGCCAAGGATCGCATGGTCGGTCTTTTGCCGGTTGGGTCCCCGGCTATAGGGCGCGAACAGGTCAAAATCGAAAAAGCTGACCATGCGCATGCCTGCGGTGGCCTTGAGCGCGTTCTTGAGGCGATGATGGAGGGCCATGGATGGTGCCTTATTGAAGGTTGGGCCAAAGGAAACTTTGCGGCCTGCGTGTCAGTGTGGGCTGGTGATCTTGATGTCGAAATCGTCTTTGAACTGTTCCATCGCGGCAAAGGTGACACCCATTCCGGCGATGTGCTTCAGGAAAAACCGCAGGTGCCGCAGACGCGCCGCGCCGTGCGGTGTGAACGGCGGCATTTTGGCGTGCTGGTCGGGAAAGTGTTCGGCAAAGAAGGCGCGGTAGTCGCGCGAGTATCGTTCCGGGAATTCGCCGTTCAGGTGGCTCCAGGGTTTGCGCCAGCCTGCGAAATGCAGGATTGGCGGGTCGTAAAGCTCGGTGAAATAGATCGTGCGGAACCCGTAAAGCCAGTTCCATCCGGGCGGCAGTTCCGCAAAGTCGCCTTGCAGAACCGCGTTGATGGCGGTCTGGTCCAACACCTTCATCTTGTCGGGGGACTGGGTGGCCAGCGCGATTGCGCGGGGTCCGATCTGAAGCGCGTTGTAGCGTGCCGTGTCGATCAACTGCACGCCCGAGGACAGATAGGGAAAGTGCCCCAGCCCCAGCCCCTTCATATCGGCCGAGACATAGCCCTTGTGGCGAAACTGCACCGGATCGCGGGCCCCGGCGACGGGATGCGCCCCCATTGGCGCCCCCAGCAGCCGCGCAAAATCGCCACGGCGGATATAGATGTCGGCATCCAGATACAGAATTCTGGCATAGTCGCCGCCCAACGCCCCGGCCAGGAAAAGCCTGAAATACGTCGCCACCGGAATCCGGTCCCCGACAGAAAAGGCCCGGACGACCGAGTCGAGCCCCGCCCGCACGATCCGCACGTCATGAAGGTCGATCAGCGGATGGTGCGGCAGATCGTCGGTCGTCACGATGCAAAAGTCAAAGTCACGCTTGGGATGCAGGGCCGCAATCTGACCGATCACGAACAGCGCATAGGGCAGATAGGTCCGGTCCACCGTCAGGATGATCGCGCGGGAAAACCGGGCAGGGCGCGATGAGGTCAGATCAAGGGCGGCGGTCATGGCACGGATCTGGCTGAAGTGGGGGGTGTCACCATCGGTTCACCCCTTGCGCCGCTTCTTGCGCGCACGGTTCCAGTCGCGCAGCCGCCCGTAGCGGTCGGGCCCGACCACGGCCAGCAACACATCGCCCAGACGCTTGCCCAGTTTGCGTTTGGCGGCGACCTGCGCGCCTTTTGCCTTGCCGCGCGCCAGCAGATCTGCGGGCGGCTCGTCTGCCACGGCATGGGCCTTTATCATGCCCCAGGTGGGGTGCGCGGCATAGTCGACGTCGGGTTCGGTTTCGGTGGTGACGCACAGATCAAACCCGGTCTGGGCCGCAAATCGGTCCACCGCCTCGACCACCAGCGGCCAGTCTGGGTGATAGTCATCGCCCGCGATCAGCCCGCCGACCTTGACCTTGCGCGCCCAGTGCCAGATCGTTTCGCCGCCTTCCTGGCCGGTATGGGCATAGCCGTCGATATAGATGAAATCGAGGCTTTCATCGTCGAACAGGTCATAGGCCTCGGCAAAGCTCATCCGCAGCAGTTTGTAGGGTGCCAGCAGCCCGACATGGCGCAGGGCTGTCTTGTATTGGGTCACGTCATGGGTATCGGCGTACATGTCGACGCCAAAAAAGGTGGCAAACCGCCCCGAGGCGACCATACGGCGCGAAAACTCGCCCCCCGCCACACCCAGTTCGACGCCGATGCGGTCGGGGCCTTCGGGCAGCAGGTTCAGGATGTCGTGCCGCCGGTATCCGTCCAGTTTGCGCATCACGCCAGATCCGTCCAGGCAAGCTGGGTGTTGCGGGTGACGGCCCGTGTCAGCCGCTTGCCGACGACCTTGTCAAAGTCATAGCCTGCGATCTGTCCCGACCCCGGCCTGCGTGCCCAGATGTCGGACTCGGTGATCAGATGGCCTGCGGGCAGATCGCGGTCGGCGACCACGCTTGCGCGGGCGAACCTGTAAACCGCTTCTTCCGACAGGGTGCGTTGTTTTGGGTTGTGCAGCGCGGTGTGGATCTCTCGCGAGCGGTCGATCAGGAACCGCAGTTCGGCGGGGTCCATCGAACAGGAAATGTCAGGCCCGATCCGGTAGCGGCTGTCGGTATAGTGCCGTTCCAGGATGCAGGCCCCAAGGGCGACCGAAGCAAGCGCCATTTCCGGCCCGATCGAATGGTCGGAAAACCCGACAACCGCCCTCGGGAACGCCTTTTGCAGCTCGGTCACGCCTTGAAGGCTGACGATTTCAGGCGGCGACGGGTACAGGTTTGTGCATTCCAGCAAGGCATAGTCCACCCCCGCTGCATCCAGAATGGCGACGCTTGCGCGCATGGTTTCGATGGTCTGCATCCCGGTCGACAGGATCACCGGCTTGCCGAAGCGCGCGATATGACGGATCAGAGGCAGGTTGTCGGCCTCGCCCGATCCGATCTTGAAGGCAGGAACGCCGATTTCATTCAGGAAATCAGCGGCAGCCCGGGAAAACGGGGTAGACAGATAGATCAGCCCCAGGCTTTCGGTGAAC
>JAUSPL010000376.1 GCA_030656535.1 Gemmobacter sp. | reverse complement strand
GGCTGACCATCTATCTGATCTGGACGGTTGTCGGTTGGATCGACAGCTGGGTGCTGCCGTTTGTGCCTGCGACCTATCAACCGGATGTGCTGCTCAGCCCATATTTGGGCGACGAATGGGCCCATTCGGTGCGGGGCGTCGGGGTCTTGGTGTTCCTTGTGTTCACCGTGGCGATGGGCTGGGTGGCCAAGGGTCTGCTGGGACGATCGCTGATCCGGTGGGGCGAAGGTCTGGTCGACCGGATGCCCGTTGTGCGGTCCATCTACAACGGGCTCAAGCAGATCGCGGAAACCGTGTTCGCGCAGACCGACAACAATTTTGACCGCGCCTGTCTGGTCCAGTATCCGCGCCCCGGAATCTGGGCGATCGGGTTCATTTCGACCCGGGCCAAGGGCGAAATCGCCGCCCGAATTCCGGACAAGGATGAGCTGGTGTCGGTATTCCTGCCGACCACGCCCAACCCGACGTCGGGGTTCTTGTTCTTCACGCCATTGCGCGATGTGATCTTGCTGGACATGAAGATCGAGGATGCGGCCAAGCTGATCATCTCGGCAGGCTTGGTCTACCCCAACGCCAAGGATCCATCGGCTCCGGCCGGACAGGCATGAGCGCGGCGGTCACGGGGTTCTTGACCGGGGTGTCGCTGATCCTGGCGATCGGGGCGCAGAATGCCTTTGTGTTGCGACAAGGATTGATGCGGGCGCATGTCGGCGCGCTTGTCTTGTTGTGCGCTGTGTCGGATGCGCTGCTGATTGCGGCCGGGGTCGCAGGGTTCGGCTGGGTGGTCACCCGCGCGCCCTGGTTGCCCGGGGTCATGGCGGCAGCGGGGGCGGCCTTCCTGGTGGTTTACGGCGCATTGCGGCTGCGCGCGGCGTGGCGCGGCGATTATGCGCTGGTCTTGTCGGGGGCGTCTGCCGGGCTGACTGCCACACTGGCCACCGGGGCTGCCTTCACATGGCTGAACCCGCATGTCTATCTCGACACACTTGGCTTGGTGGGGGCGGTATCTACGCAGTTTGCCGGGCCTGACAAATGGGCCTTTGGGGTGGGGGCGGTCACCGCGTCCTTTGTGTTCTTTGCGTCCTTGGGCTATGGCGCACGCCTGTTGGCGCCCATCATGGCGTCGGCCCGGGCATGGCGGGTGTTGGACGTCGCAATCGCACTTGTGATGTGGGTGCTGGCCGCTGGTTTGCTGACCAGTCTTATCAATCCGGGATAGGGCGCGCGGCGTCAGCTGAACATGGACGGCATGTCGATTGTCGTCCGCTTGCCCAGATCGGCGCCGTGTTTGTCCAGAAACTTCTGTCCCGCAATCTTGCCGGCTTCGTGCAGGCGGTGCAGCAACAGGGGCGTGGCGGACACCTTTGTCGCGGACGACAGGTCTGTCATCAACGCATCATCCGAGATCAGATGCATCCGCACATCCTTCATTGTCCCGCGCGCGATCTGGCCTCCGGCGATCAGCTCTTTCACAAAGTGGATCGCGCGAAGTTCCCGCAGCAGCGACGAATTGAAACTGATCTCGTTGATCCGATCCTGAATTTCCAGCGGAGTCTGTGGGATGTCGTCGCGGTACAAAGGGTTGATGCTGACCACCACGATGTCATCGGGCAGGTCGGGTTCGAACAACGGAAACAACGCCGGATTGCCCGAATACCCGCCATCCCAGAACGCCTCGCGGCGGCCAGTGCGCGGGTCGTCTATTTCCACCGCCTGAAACATTGTTGGCAAGCAGGCCGAAGCAAGGATCGCCTCGGCGGTGATCTCTTCGCCGGAAAACACCCGGATTTTGCCCGACCGCACATTGGTCGCACTGACGAACAGCCGCGGCCCGTCATAAGCGCAGACATTTTCGAACTGGAACCGCCGAACCACCCGGTCCAACGGGTTTTTCCAATGCGGACCGTAGGCATAGGGGCTGAAAACCTGCGCGGCGATGCCCGGCGCGCTGAACGGCATGAAGGTGTTGACCGCCTGCATCATCGACCCGACATAGGGCATGAAGGGCTGCATCCAGCCTTGCAGCCTTTGGTCGCCCAAGGCCCCCACGCGGGTCCACAGCAGGTCAAGTTCGGCCTTTGCGCCCTCGCGACCGCCAGCAATCATCCCCGCCTTCAGCGCGGCCCCATTCAGCGCCCCGGCAGAGGTGCCGGAAATTCCGGCAATCTCGATGCCAGGTGCGGCCAGCAGCGTTTCAAGCACGCCCCATGTAAAGGCCCCGTGTGCGCCGCCGCCCTGCAATGCCAGATTGATCCGCGTCACCATTGCCGTCCTACCCCTTAAACGATCTGCGCCCGGTCCCGATATCCAAACGTATGTGCTTGCCCGCAGTCGGGCGGGCCAGACGGTTGCCGCCCCGCAAAGGGGCAGCCCCGGTTGCCGTGGGTGCGCTACATCGCGGTCCAGCCACCGTCCACGCTGATTGTGGTCCCCGTGATCTGGTCCGCCGCAGCCGAGCACAGGAACGCGACAGTACCGCCCACCTGTTCCACGGTCGCGAAATCGCCAGATGGCTGGCGCGACAACATCACCTTCTTGATGACGTCTTCGCGCGACATGCCGTGCACCTTCATCTGGTCCGGGATCTGCTTTTCCACGATCGGGGTCAGCACATAGCCGGGGCAGATTGCGTTGCAGGTGATGCCCTGACCCGCAACCTCCAGCGCAATGGTCTTGGACAGACCGACCACGCCATGTTTCGCCGCGACATAAGCCGATTTGAACGGTGACGCGGTCAGGCCATGTGCCGAGGCGATGTTGACCACCCT
>JAUSPL010000362.1 GCA_030656535.1 Gemmobacter sp. | reverse complement strand
TGCGGGGACTTTCGCTCAAAGAGGTCTCGACACGGGCCGAAGTGTCGATCGGCCTGCTCAGCCAGATCGAGCGGGGATTGACCATGCCCTCCGTACGCTCGCTTGGGGCGATCTGCAGGGCGCTTGAAATGCCCGTTGGCTGGCTGTTCGAGCAGGGCCCCCCCGAACATACCTCGATCGTCGTCCGAAGCCATCAACGGCGCGTTCTCGATCTTGGGGCCAAAGGGATGCGCAAGGAGCTTATGACTCCGGACGAGGTGACGGGCATCCAGATGATGCGCCTCGTGATCCGGCCAGGAGGATCCACCGGAAACACGCCTTATCGCCATGAGACCGGTGCAAAATGTGGCACGGTCCTCTCTGGAACTCTGGGGCTTGAGGTGGAGGGCGAAATCCTTGAAATCTCTGAGGGCGACTCATTCGCCTTTCCGGCGACTGCACTGATCCGGTTCTGGTGTATCGGCACCGCAGACACTGTTGCCCTATGGATCATAAGCCCCGCTGTATACTGATTGCAAAGGAAACAGGATGATCGATAACGAGAAGCCGTATATTTCCCAATCGCTGTGGACGGCCACAGCAAATCCAACGCCTAATTGCCCGCCGCTTGCAGGGGCCGAAGAAACCGAGGTCGCGGTAATCGGCGGGGGGTTCACCGGGCTCTCGGCAGCGCTGCATTTGGCTGAAGCTGGTATCGCTGTCACGCTGCTAGAAGCGGAAACGCCGGGTTGGGGCGCTTCGGGGCGCAACGGTGGACAGGTGAACCCCGGTCTGAAGGAAGATCCCGACGAGATCGAATCAAAGTTTGGTCCTGATCTGGGTGGGCGCATGGTGCGGCTTTCTGGCGGGGCGGGTGATTTCGTCTTCGATCTAATCAAGCGGCTGGACATCGACTGTGCCGCGCGGCAGCCCGGCTGGATTCAACCCGTGCATAATGCGGCTGCGCTGGCCACGGTCAGAAAGCGGGTTGAGCAATGGCAACGTCGCGGTGCACCTTTGCGATTGCTCTCGGGCACCGAAACGGAGGAACTTGTCGGCACGGCTGCCTACATTGGCGGGATGATCGACCCCAGAGGCGGCAACCTGCATCCTCTGAACTATGCGCTTGGTCTGGCGTGGGCGGCGCAGAGGGCGGGTGCGAGGTTGCATGGCCACAGCCCAGCGCTCCGCATGGAGCAGGACGGCGCGATACAAGTGATCCACACTCTAAATGGCCGTCTGCGCGCGCGAAAGGTTTTGATCTGCACCAACGGATATTCGGGACCTTTCAACGCCGGAATCGCACGAAGCGTCGTCCCGATCCGCTCTGTGCAGGTGGCCACTGCCCCGCTGAGTGACAATGTTCGAAAATCCATCCTGCCTGGGGGACATTCGGCTTCGGACAGTCGTAGGCTTCTGCTCTACTTCCGGCTTGATCCTGAAGGGCGCTTTGTCATGGGCGGGCGGGGCGATTATTCCGAGAAGGGAACCGAGAAACAGTTCGGCCTACTTCGCGAGGCAAGCCAGCGGCTTTTCCCGCAGCTTTCCGGGGTCGACTGGACATTCAAATGGGGAGGGTTTGTCGCGATGACTGCAGATCATTACCCCCATGTCGTTCGAGTGGGTGACCACGTCTGGGGAGCACTGGGGTACAATGGGCGGGGTGTCGCAATGGCAACCGTGCTTGGCAAGGTTTTGGCCGATCTGGCCGAGGGTGTTCCAGAGAACGCCCTGGACTTTCCAGTGGCCGAGGTAAAGGAAATACCCTTTCATTTTCTGCGAAAGCCCGTGGTGGCGGCCACTGTTGCCTGGTCTCGGTGGCGAGACGGCTGACCAGCTTTGTTATTGCACGGGTGCTTTCGCCACAAGACAATTGGATGCGCTACTGCCGGGACACCTTCCTCAGCACGATCTATCTCGCCGCGGCCTGTCTCTCGACGGTCCGTGGGTCGTGGTCCTGTCCGACCTTGCCCAACTGACAGTAACACCGCCTAGTATAATTGGCCCCAGCGCAGTTCGGTTGACGGTTCGGTTGTGTTTCGCCGCAAGCGGTCGCGGGCGCAGCTGTTGAAGTTCATGGCAGTGCAGCCGCCTTGCGTTGTGGCGATGGAAGCCTGCGCCAGCGCGCATTGCTGGAGCCGGGCGATCGGCGACTTTGGCCACGAGAGTGCGGCTGGTCCCGCCCGCCTATGTGAAACCGTTCGTGAAGCGGCAGAAAAACGACATGGCGGATGCCGAGGCGATCGCGGAAGCGGCGTCGCAGCCGACCATGCGGTTCGTCGCCGTGAAGAGCGAGGCCCAGCAGGCGGCGGCGATGGCCTGTCGGACCCGCGACCTGCTGGTTCGCCGGCGCACGCAGACGATCAATGTCCTGCGCGCGCACCTGGAGGCCGCAGATCATGCGGCTTCTCTTCCCGATGCGAATACCTCGCGCGCTCGAGTCGAGGGCAGCCCCCGGCGCGGTGTTACCGGGTCCCGATTTTCAAGCCGAACATCTTTGGAATTGATGCGGCAAACTTGCTGATGGGGCCTGCCGTACGTCCGTCTTCTTCCGCCTCTTCACATGCGATGATCCCTTGGCGCACGAAGCGACCACCAATCGTGCGAAATGGTTCTGGAGGTAGGCGTGGTAGTTCACGCGTGCAAAACGGGAGAGAACGCCAGTAGTCTTTTTGATCGAGAACCAAGGAGGCAAGACATTGCCCGCCAATGTAGGTTGGGTTCACGCCATGTCCGGAATAGCCAGCAGCAATGTGAACTCGCGTTCCCGGGCGGGTCCGGAAGAACGGCAGGCGGTCAGATGACACATCGATCCCGCCACCCCAGATCCGATCCACGCCGACATTATTGAGTTCCGGCAAGAGGCGCCTCAGCCCGCGGACGGCCCGTTGACCAGAGTCGACATCCGTCGTCAGAATTGAGTTCGTGGCATCACCGTTGAAGCTGATTGGGCCAGACCCCGATCCCATCAAAACACGGTTGTCGGCGGTTTTGCGGAAGTAATGTACGAACATACGCAAATCTGACAAGCCTTGGTTCCCGACCCAACCTGCTGCTTCAAGTTCGGCCTCGGCGGGATCTGTCATCAGGGCGTAGCTTGAGAAAACGGTTACGTAAGGGCGAATGTCATCGTCTTTTGCGATCGCTGTGTTGGTCGCAAGAACCACATCTTTTGCGATGATCTCACCGGCCGTTGTGCGCACGCGATGGGGAGAGCCATTGTCGAGCCCAACCATGGCCGTATTCTCGTAGATTCTCACACCAAGCTTGATGGCTTCTTGTCGCAGCGCTCGCGCCAGCCGCGCAGGCTGGACGTTGGCGCCTTCTGTCATAAAGAGACCGCCTCTAAAGACTGGAGAACGGACAAAATCCCTGACTTCGCTCTTTGTCAATTCGCGCGCAGTGTCTTCCACGCCCAGGCGCTTGACCGCAGCCATATGCGTGGAAATTTTCGCATCTTGTGCAGGTGAGGCAGATACTCTGACATTGCCGTCTTCGCGCCACCAGACGTCTCTGCCAGGTGCTGTGGCGAAGGCACGGATCCCATCCTGGGCGCGTGTTCCGGCGCGAGCAATGGCGACGGCCGCTTCTGGCCCGACGGAAGCTTCCATGCCTGGAAGGCTGGCCCAATATCCGTGGACCTTGCCACCGTTCTTTCCGCTGGCTCCAGCACCGCAGACCTTCGCTTCGATTAAAACAACGTCAAGACCAGGGGCGCGTTCTTTGAGAGCGAGGGCGGTCCAAAGTCCTGTAAAACCGCCACCAATGATCGCGACATCCGCCTTGGTAGAGCCCGCCAGCCATGGAGCAGGAGCAGGGTTGCCTTCCGCCCCAAGAGCTTCGGTGAACCACCATGAAGGATCGCCAGGTACGTGAGAGTGTTGTTGCATGAAAATGATCCCTGCGCTCGAGATTTGAGAGGCATCACCTGTCAGCGAAACTTTGGCTCTCGTTGACAGGTCACCCCGATCGTATCAGACCAGCGCCTGAACCTGAATTTCCACGAGGATCGAGTCATGAGCCAGGCGCGACTCCACTGTGGCACGGGCGGGCGTTGCCTGAGGGTCGACCCAGGCTTCCCAGGCTGCGTTCATTTCATTGAAAGTCGCTGCATCTTTGAGCCAAATGTTCCCGACGACAATCTTGCTTTTGTCGGTTCCGGCCATGGCGAGATAGGTATCGATCTGAGCCAGAATATCGGCAGTTTGCGCCGCTACGTCCCCATCCCGGTCTTTGGCTGTCAGTCCGGAAAGAAAGGCAAAGCCGTTGGCTACCAGTACTTTGCTCAACCTGTCATTGCTTTCATAGCGGGTAATCATAGTGTTTCCTTCGTATTTATTAGTGCGGGGTTGCACTTGGGTGATGATGAGTGAGCCATGACTCGCGGCTTAAAGGTGAGCGTCTCGGATACTGATGATCCACAGAACACGTGCGGTTTCGTCGGCGACGTTCTCGACAAAGTGCGACACTGAGCTTGGAAACTGAAAACTGTCGCCAGCATCGAGAACGGACATATCGCCCTCGATCGTCAGCCTGACTTGACCCTCCAGAACATACCCGCCCTTATCCCCCGGGCCGTTCAGAACATTCGAACTGCGCGCGCCTCGGGGTAGTGTCAGGATCATGAACCGCAACTCGTCATTGTTGCGCGGTGACAGCAATTCCTTGGAGAAGCCGTTGGTGCCGACCGTGATCTTGGGGCGTTTGCTGGCTCGGCGAACATAGGTGGACTCGCTCGGCTCGGGCACAGGGTCGCGAAACTCCCAGACGTTCGCACCCAGGGCCACGCGAAGCTTTTCCAAAGTATTCATGGATGGGTTGGAATTCCCACGTTCAATCTGACTGATCAGCCCTGACGACAGCCCTGCACGAGCGGCCAACTCTGAGATTGTCATGCCGCGTTCACCACGCAGCGTTTTGAGGCGTTGCCCGAGCAACGTGCTACGCTGAGCCGCAGTTTCCGCGGTGTCATCAACACTTTCCGTTGACGGTGATGGCTCTGGGAGTTTTTGGGTCATACTGTTTTCCACTATATTGAATATATCTACCTTCTAGCGCGTTAGCCTTCAATATGATTCGACACGCGCTCATCATTTTCTCACCCGAGAACCCGCTGCCCGGGCATCAGTGGGTTCTTGCGGTCTTTATGTATGGTTATGATAATTAACAACTTTAATTGGAATTGACTTCAGCTTAGGGAGCGTCAGTGGCCTGAGGTTCAGCATGGCCTGACCTGCACAGGCAAGAATGCTTGACATATAATTCATTATAATAAACACTTGGAGGTGGCGCGGCCTTCTGCCTGTGACCCGCCACGTATTGCATGCAAGTCAGCTGGCTGAATGCAGACATCCCACATGATCATCAGGCAACAAGGGGAGACTATCATGGCGGATGCATCCGAAAGCCAAAATAACAAAGGCCGCATCAATCTCACGTCGCTCATGCGGCGCGACTTTTTAGGTCTCGGAATTGGCCTTGCGGCTGGCTGTGCCCTTTTGCCAGGTTTGTCAGGACCGATCTGGGCGCAGGGTGCGCCATCGACTGCAACCCCTCCTGCAAGCCGCAGTGGTGTCGTGGTCGTCGGGCTGTCGCAGGAGCCTGTGTCATTTCATCCCTTGATGCCCGGTGTTGAGGTCGATGAGATCATCTGGACGAATATTTTCAGCTCGCTGTGGGTCGCCCACCCGGATGGCTCTCTGGTGCCCGATCTGGCGCTCGAGGTTCCCAGCATCGAGAATGGCGGGATCGCAGAGGGCGGCCTTCTCTGGACTGTCCGCTTGCGCGATGACGTCAAATGGCATGATGGAGCCCCATTTACAGCCGAGGATGTAAAATTCTCGCTCGATCTAATCAATGTCGAAGGTTTCCGCTCGCGCACGCGGGTTGGCCATTCGCTGGTCAGTGATGTCACCGTGGTGTCGCCGACCGAGATCACATGGCGCATGTCAGAAGCATTCTCGCCCTATCTGGCGCTCTTGGCCAACACACATATGGTGCCCAGGCACTTGCTTCAGGATGCGGCTGATCCCAACGACACGCCCTTTGGAACCGCTCCTGTCGGGACGGGCCCCTTCCGCTGGGGAACGCGGACCCCTGGAGACAATATCACGCTTCTGGCCTATGATGAGTATCATGGCGACGGTCCCTATGTTGAGCAGTCAGTTCTGAAATACGTGCCCGACATGACGTCGCTTTATGCTCAGTTCCGCACCGGTCAGGTCGATGCCGTGATCGGCTCCGGTATTCCTCACAACTTCTACGAAGAAGCCATTGCGCTGCCAGATCGCAACGTTGTGGTGGTGCCGTCGGGCAATATTGAATTGGTTATGCCAAATCTTGGTCTTGACGTGTTGTCGCATAAGGAGGTGCGCCAAGCTCTCTACTACGGGATGAACAAGCAGGTCATCATTGACGCTATTTACTACGGTGTCCCGCAATCCACAGAGAGTTTCGCCCCGCGCGAGTCCTGGGCTTACAATCCTGATCTCGAGCTCCACGTCTACGACCCGGCTCGCGCCAATCAAATCCTGGATGATGCAGGCTGGGTTCCAGGTTCTGGCGGCGTTAGGGAGAAAGATGGTGTGCGGCTTGCCTTCAAGATCTCGACCACCACAGGCAACGCACTGCGCGAGCAAGTGCAGCAGCTTCTGATCCAGGACTGGGCTGCCATCGGCGTCGATCTCTCCATCGAGAACATGCCGGCAGCTGTGATCTGGGGCGACTTCTACGTCAGATCTCAATTTGAAAGCCTGC
>JAUSPL010000353.1 GCA_030656535.1 Gemmobacter sp. | reverse complement strand
GCCAGGGCCAAGGAATTGTCGGAGATGTCGAACCGGCGTCTGGTCAAGTTTTCGGCAATCATCCTTGCCGAGGCCCTGTTGCGATCTCAGGCGCAGGATCTGAAATCCGCCGAGATCCAGCCGCGCGATCTGATGGTGCTTTTGACCTACGGGCTCGACAAGTCTGATCCCGGCACGGTTGAAAAGCTGCGGCAGGAATTGTTGCTGGCATGAGCGTGATGCGGGTCATCATCGGCACCGGCGCGCGACTGGCAAACCCCGATGCGGCCCATCTGCGCGCGTCCTTTGCCGAACGCCATGTCCCGCTTCCGGGCCCGCTGGCAGAGGCATTGGCACGAATCCTTGTTGCGCCCCAGCCCATGCTCGATCCGGTCTGGGGCCGGGCTTTCGGCATGATGGTGCAATCTCTGGGCACCTCGGGCGCGGTTGCCAGCCAGAAACTGCTGAAGGAGGCGATGCACAGGTTCCTGTTGGTGGTGGCCGAGCCGGTTCTGCGCCGGGCCGCGGTGCGGGCGGGGGTGCTGGCGCTGGCGGGAACAGGTTCCGGGCCCGAAATATCTGAGGCGGAAGGCAAAATCATCCGAGAGGTTGATGCGGCCTTGCGCGACCCGCAGGTGATGGGGCAGCCGTTCTGGGTTCATGCCGCGCTCGATTTGACGGCTACGGCCCTGCGCGGCACGCGCGCCCGCGCGCGGCTTACGGCGGATGCCTTTCCGGATCAGATTGATCCGGCTCTTGCGGCGCTGGTTTTCCTGAACCCGCCAGATTTCGGGGGGGATCCGAGGCGGGAAAAGATCCAGCGCAAGGCGCGACAGGTTTCCGCACAGCGCCGGGCAGGGATCCGGCCCAAAGAGGGGGGTGTCGCCGGGATCCTGCAATCGCGCCAGTTTGACGATCTGCCCGACGCGCTGATGAGCGAGCTGATCCTGCCGCGCAGCCTTTTCGCCAACAAACTGGTGCATGAGGGCATTCTGGTGCGCCACCGCCCGCCGCGCAGGGACCCCCGGCGCGACCTGCTGACCCTGATGCTGCATCAGGCCGGGCCAGGTGATGGTATGGGAGTTTTGGTGCAGGCGGCCTGGGCAGATGCCGTGATCCGCCTGCGCGTCGCCCTGTTCCAGATGGGCTTGGCCAACTCTGATCTGGTGTGGTCGGGGCCGGGGGCGGCACTGCATCTGGGGTGTCAGCTGGATCTGCCGGGAATCGAGCGATATCCACCGATGCGCATTGCGGGCAAGGCGCGGGCCGACATGCTGATGCGGTCAGGTCTTTATCCGGCCCATGGCGTGCTTCCCCGTCCGGCTGCGGTAGCGCAAGAAGATGAGCTGGCAACGCGGTTGCGCGCCGGGCTCTTGCCGCTTGCACGGTCTTTGGGTCGGGATGTGCATCACGTCGCACAGGATTATGGCCGCCGCTTCGTTCTTGTCAGTCTGCCGCATCAGGGCCGCCAGGCTCCCGACTGGGCTGAGATCCGGGCGCGCCAGTCTGCTGTTCTGGACCGCGATCTGGGACGCTGCCATCGGGCCTGCCTGACCTGGACCCGGCGCGGGAATGACCGGCCGCCGGTGCTGATCGGGCTGGCGGACGGGCGTGAGCCGTTGGAAATGACCCCTCCGGAGCCCGGCAGTTCTGGGGAGGGCGGCACCCTGGCCACTTTCATGGGGCAATTGGTGCTGTTTATAATGGATGTGACACTGGAGGCGCTTGATGTCGCTGAAGCGTGATGTCTGGGTCTTGCCGCGCCTTCGCGCACGTGCCGTGGGCGCGTTTCTGTGCAAGCTCGCGCCGCATTTCGGTATGGCGCAGACCCATGACCTGCGTTTGCGGCTGGATGCCGAGGGCAATCTGGTGGTGCTTTGCCCGCTGCCCGATGGCGGCAAGGATCTTCAGTTGTTGCACGGTCGCCTCGCCGAAGCCTTCGAGGCGGCTGGGCGGCGCGGTGCCGAGCTGGAAAAACTGCCGGCCCAGTCGCGTGACATCTCTGCCGAACCTGCGCTGATCGAGGGCATTCTGCTCTGGATCGGGCAGCAGGCGCAGACTGTTGCGGCCGACGGGCCTGCCGGGGACGGCCCGGAGACCGGGCCAGTGCGGGCGATCATCGTCGGTGAGGGGGGCGCGGCCCCTGCGGATTTTGCGGCTTTGGTCCGGCGCAGCCGGGATGCGCGGTTTCTGGTCGGTGGCGCGGGCGTGACGCTTCTGGACCTGTCGGATGATCCCGGTCGGGGTTCCACCCTTTCCGGGTTGCGGGCAAGCGGCCTGCCTGCCGGGGTGACCCTGCTGACCCGGCATTCGCCGGCCGCCATGGCGGTTTGGTTGCCCGAAGGCATGGCGTTTGCCGAGGACAAGCGCGAAAGCCTTGCAGCCATATTGAACGGTCTGGTCGAGGCTGGCCTTGTTGCGCCCGGAGCGGAGGTGCATCTGCCGGTTGGCCGCCATGATAGCGGCCTGGCTGTTGTGCTGCCTCCGGATCCCGTCGCAGTCCCATCGGGAAAAGCCGCAAAGGCGGCACTGTTGACCGATGCCGCAGCACTTGCCGCCGGGATCGACCCGGCGCAGCTGCCGGACGAGATCGGGCCTGCCTTGCGGCTTTCGGTTTTGACCTTGACCCCTGAACCACAGGCGCAGCGTGACCTGAACACCCGCCTGAACGACCGTGCGTTCCCGCTTGGCTACCGGATCAGTCTTGCCCCTGTCGGCGCGATCTCGCGCAGTGACGAAGACATCGAACGCCTGCGCAGCGAAATCGAAGAGCGCGAGGCCCGCATCGCGCTGATCCAGGCGTTGGGGCGGCCCCAGCTGCGCCTGCTGCGCTTTACCGACACCCAGCTGCCGGCTTTGGTGGACGGGTTGCGCAAGATGCCCCGCGCACTGCGCGAGAATGCCGGCCTGCGCTATGCCGCCACCCATGCCGCAGGGCGGGCGGAGCCCGTGCATTTTGTGGTCTACGATCCGGAGACCGTGCAATTCGAAGGCGTATTGCCGGAATTCTACTGGCGCGCGGTGACCGAAGATCACCCGATCGGGTTCTGGCTGGATCCCCATGCCGAAGAGGCGCGTGACGGCAACCCGGATGAACCGATGGTCTTTGTCCCACAGGGTGCCCGGATCCTTCCCAATATCGACAGCTTCGGGGCTTCGGTGAAAGGCACCTTACAACTGGTGCTGGGCCGCCTTTTCGCAGACGGCTCCGCCGTGTTGGAGGCGAGGGGAGCGCAACCGGCCTTTGTCTTCCGCAATCTGACTGGGGGCAGGGACGAGATCGGGGTTGAGCTTGTCGATCTGGCCCGCTTTGCGCCGTTGAAGGTCAGTCTGCGCTGGATCAACGACCATATTCTGGCCAGTTCCCCACGAACCGCTGATCCGGGGGATCTGCGCGAACTCGCCGAGACGCTCTATGCAGGCCAGCTTGCCCGCGAGATGCGCACGACCATGCAGGGCGAGGTTGAAGGGCTGCGCATCGGATGGGTGCAGGCACAAGAGGACATTCTGGGCTGCCTTGATGACATGGCGGCTGCGGTCGCGCGCGAAGTGGCGCAGCTGCGAGTTCAGATGGAAACGGCACGGCGCTTCGTCGATTTGTCCAGGGCGAGGCTTTCCGACGTCACACAGTCTCTCAATGGTCTGGGGGCGACCGTTGGCGGGCTTGATAGCGCGCTGACGACAATGGCGGGTGATCGTCCTGTTCTTGCTGTGAACCGCATCGCTTTTTTTGATCAGTATGAGGCCGAATATCAAACCAGCCAACGGCTTCTGGAGGATACCCGCACCGAGATCACGCAGCTTCGCGAGAAAATGGACCGACTTGCGACCGAGCTTGCGCGAGAATGAACAGGGCGGGGGCGGCGGCGCTGACCGATGAGTTGTCGAAGGGCCAGATCACTCTGGATGCACTGCCACTCGTGCTGCGGGATGCGCGCAGGGTTGAAGCGGAGGCAGCAGCATGCCGCGCGGGATTGGCGCGGATCAGCACCAAGGTGTCTGGCGTCAGGTTAATGCCGGCCCCCGACCTGTCCGAATTGCGTCAGACCTTCTTGCGGCGGGTGGGGCGCACCCGTCGCAGATTGCGCCGACGTGTTGCTTGGCTGATATGGGTGCGCTTCTGGCGCGCAGCATGGTTCTGGATACTGATCATCCTTGTTGTTCTAAGCCTTCTGGCCTCGGTGGCATGGGTGGTCGCGCACCGGGACTGGCTGGTGGAGAGGATACAGACCCTGCTTGCCCCACCCGAAACGTCTGCCCCCGAGGCGGATCAACCTGAAGATCACCTTCCCGCGCCACTGGCGGCACCGCCGGGAGGATCACCATGACAAGGATGGCCCGGTCCAGATTGCTTGCGCTCCACACCCCTGCGCCGAGCCGTGCAAGGGTCTGGTGGAAACGCCGGATCACGATGCTGATGACCGTATTGGTCGTCGCAATGCCTGTGTTTGCAGTTGTGACCGAGGCACTGTCGCCTGATGGGGTGGGATGGCTGCTCTATTCCTTGCATGACGGGATCTGGTTGCCGTTCTGGTCGTTTGTTTGGGTGCGGGCGGGGATCTGGTCGCTGATCTGGTGGCTGCCGGTGTCGGCTCTTGCTGGCTTGGCGGTGGCCGAATTCCTCGGGCTGGGCCAGCCGCTGCGGGGGCTGCAAACCGCCGTTTTGCGCAGGCTGCTGCGAAGCCCGGTATCGCCACTGGTTCTGGCAGCCCAACAAAAACTGGGCTGGCAACACAATCGCGAGGGGCTGCTGGTTTCGGTGCTGGAGAGCGAGCTGCTGGTGGCGGAGACCGCCCTGCGCACCGCCGCCGAGGCGGGTGGCACGGCTGATGTTGCCCGTGCGGCCCGCCTGATGACGCAGCTGGCCTATCTGCGCGCGGCAGACCCGGCGCGTCAGGTTCGCTGTGCGGAATGCCTGATGCTGATCGGCCTTTTTGCCGAACCGGATCACGTCTTTGCGCTTCGCACCAAGCTGGACCGGATCTGGCCCGAGGCGGACGGTGCCCGGATCAAGGCTTTGCTTTGGCACGACACCGCAAATCCCGGGCCGCTGTTTAACATGCTGCGCAAGCCGGACAGCTCTCCCTTCGATCTGGCGCTCGCCACCCTTGCTCTTGCGCGAACGGAAAGCCTTGTGCGGTCAGACCTTGTTCGCGTCTGGTTAGAAGAATGGGCGCGGATGCGCCATGACCCGCGCCTGGCAAACCGTGCTCTGCCCGAGGCGGAGCGTATGATTGATTTCGAATTTTGGGCGGCCCGGGCCGAGGCCGGGATCGCTGCGCGCGAAGTGACCGGCGATCGCAAGGGTTGGCTTGGGGCCTTGCTGCCCGGTGTGGCCATGCGGCGACCGATGGGCGAACGTGCCGCAATCTGCCCGGACGGTGAAACGCCATGACCAGCTTTGAAGAAACCCGCAAAGAGGCTGCGCGCAAGGAGGTTGCCGATGCAGATGCAGCCCTGCGACTGCCGACCCCGCGCCAACGCATTGATTCCGGCCTGGGTCTGGTCATCGTCTCAACGGCCCTTGTTGGCATGGTGGGGGCCTGGTTGCTGGCCTCAGGGCTTGATGTTTCGGGCCATCTTGATCCGCCGGTCATCGCCGAGGTGGAAGACCCCCGCATTCTGGCTGATTACCGTGATAATCCGTCGCCGATGGTTGATCTGGTTGCATCGGGACGCGATCTGCTGATCGGGCGGCGGGACGGCACGATTGATCGCTTCGACACCGGGGGCAGGCTGTTCGCAATTGAAAGCCTGCCCAGGACCACGGCGTTCAGCGGTGATCTCGCCCTGCTTTCGGTCGATTGCAGCGGTGAAGACTGCGCAACGGGAAAAGCCGAAACCGTATACGCGCTGACCACCAAAGGCGGTCTTGCTGCGCGTCACGATGGCGAATGGCAGGTGGTTCTGGGCGATATGGCCTTTGTCGGCATCGACGGAACCCTGGTCGATCAGGCAGATCTGCGGGGCTGGGCGGTATCGAATGATGGTGCGTTGGTGTTGGCCGATGCGGGGGGCAAGGGGCTTGGGCTTTTCGATCAGCGGGATGGCAGTTGGCAGACCGGGCCTGCCATTCCCGGCGTGACCCATGGGCCATTGTTCCATCAGGGGGCGTTCTGGCTGGGCAGTCCCGCAGGGGTGCATCGGGTGGCGGTTGCCAATGGTCGCGCGCAGTGGAGCGACGGGGCGTTGCCGGGAGCCGAGGGGGAAGTCCTTGATCTGGCGGCTGGCAATGGAACCTCCGGGCTGCTGGCTTTGCAGCGTGGCATTTGTTCCGCTGGCGGCACCGGCTGCCTGTCGTTGTTGCAGATCGGACGCAGTGGCGATGTCACACCCCTTTTGCAGGAGGTCGAGGCCCATCCCGCGCTCAATGACAGCGGGCTGAAGCATGTGGTGATGCAGGCGGGGGATCTTCTGACACTGGGGTCTGACGGAGTGCATCGCTATGAAGCGGCTGGCCGGCGCTGGCGGCTGATCGACCCGCAGGAGCCGACCGCGTGGTTCGCGGGAACGGATGGCGATCCGCTGCATGTTGCGCTGCCGGATCGGGTCATCACCCTGTCAAAGGGGCGTCTGCGTGCGGAAGTAGTCCTTGAAACGCCACTGGCGCAGATCGTGCCGGGGGATGGTGCCGCGCTGTTCGGGCTTGACCGTCAGGGCCTGGTTCTTGACCTGACAGCACCCTCTGCCCGCATTCTTGCCCCGGCGGATAGCGGCATGCCTGCGGATGCGCGCTTTGCCACGGCGCTCGCTTTGGATGATCTGTTTGTCGCGCTGGGCCCGCAGGGTGTTCTGATCCATGACGCGAAAGAACGCCGCTACAGCTTTTTCCCGGCGCAGGCGATGCCGCCCGTGCCGTTGAGCGATACCATTGTTGTTGCAGGAAATTCCGGCAAGATCTGGCTGGTGGCCCGCGCGGCTGGCACGGTGTGGTCGCTGACGCTTGGTGGCGACTTTCCCGCCAAACAGATCGAGGCCGAGGCCCATGGCAGCGCAGGCATTCCCGTTACACAGGCGCGGTTCAACACCGGCACTCTGGAGCTGATCGGGCGTGAGGGGCAGGTAGCCAAGCTGATGAGCAATGGCCGCTTTTCCGCTTTGGCGGGCAATCCGCTGCAGGGCCGGTTCAGCCCCGTCAGCGTGACTGCGAACGGGGCACAGTTCGTCTTTCCGATGGCTCGACGCTTTGGGCTTACCGGCCGGAGGAACGCGGCTGGCGCGGTCCGGTCAGCGCGCCGCAAGGCACCAGGTTGACGGATCTGGCCTACAGTTCTGACGGTCTGCTCGGTCTCGACGCTGCAGGCCTTGTGCATGCGCTGGGCGACAGTGACTGGGTGCCGGTTGCAGGCGGGCCGCAGAACGCGGCGTTCGGGTCAACATTGCTTCAGGATGCGATGGCTGCGGACGCCGCGCTGTATCTTGCAGCGAACAGTCAGGTGCAGCGCTACCTGCCCGCAGAGCGTCGTTTCGATACAGTCTGGAGCATGCCCGGGCGCAATGCAGAGATCCTGACGGTCGGGAATGGGGTCCCGCTTTGGACCAATTCTGCGGGCCTCTACCGGGGTGACAAGCAGGTCTTTGGCGGCGCGGCTTTTGTCGACGGTTGGCTAGGGGCGTCGGGCCCGGTCGCACTGGGAAGGCTCACAGGCCGGGACGGCGCGTATTATCTGGCCGGTCCTGGCGGGTGTCTTCATCTGGGTCAGCCTGCCCCGAAGGGGGAAATCAGGGATGTGGTGCAGCTGGATGCCGGGCGGCTTCTGGTCCGCACGGCGGGCGGGGCCGGGATTTACGAGCCGGACCTGCATCGCTGGCTGGAAGTTTCACTGCCGCAGCTTTCGCCACAAAGCCGGTTGCTGCGGCTGGGCGCACATCTTGTGCGGATCGAGCCGGACGGGCTAGACTCGATCCCCATTGCCGATGTCCCCCGTGTCGATAGTTGCGATGTCACCAGTGTCTCAATCGAATGGTCGGTCAGTGGCAAGGGGCGGCAGGCCAGTCTGGTCGACGGTGCGCCCGAGGTGCTGCTGCTAGCCGCCAATGGCGGATTGGCGCGCTGGCGTGACGGACAGTTCGTGACCGAAGCGGTGACGCCCGGCAACGGCCCGGCAATGACGCGGGTGATGCGGGCCTATGCGGAGGGTGAGAGCGTCCTCATGCTGACCCCGGATGCCCTCTGGCGCTATGATCTGGGCGGGCGCATCTGGCGCAAATGGGGCTTCACGGGCGCGCCATCCGCCGTGTCGCAGATTGATCTGGTGCCAGACGGCGGGGGCTTTTCGCTCACGCTCTGGGATGCGACCGGCGCAGCTCTGGGGGCCTGGTCTGATCTTCAGGGGGACAGCATCCGTTTTGATCCGCTGCGCCGTCCGGTTCTGCCGTCGATCCCGATAGCCCCGCAAGACCTCCGCGATCTGGCAGCCTTTGAGGGCCGGACCGTCGTGTTGTCGGACCACAAACTGCTGCTGTTCCCGGCAGGGGAGACGGCTGCGGATCTGGAGATCGACCTGCCTGCCCCGCAGACGGGTTGGGCGCTGGCATCGGACCCGAGCGGCGATCTGATCCTTTCGGATGGTGACCCGGCGGCCCCGGTCGGGATCTACCGAGTGGCAGCTGGCCTGCGTGGACGGTTGGCGTTGGATGCGGCTGCGGCGCGCTACCGCCCCGGGAATGACCGCGCCCATGCCTTTGTGACCGAGGCGGGCAAAGCGGTGCTTTTGCGCATTGACCGCGAGCAGAACGCCTGGACCTGCCGTCTGCCAGCGGGAGGAGATCCGGCCTGCCGGCTCCTGACCGGCCCGCCGATGGCGCTGTCCGAAGACGAAGTGGTGGCATTTCATGACAACGATCGCGTTTTGCTCACGGCATCGGACCTCTGGCGGCTTGACGGCGCGTCGCGCCCGGTTTCGCGTATTGTGGGGCCATGGATCACCGAGACGGGGCAGCTACTGCGCAATGGTTCGGCTTTGCTCTACTGGGAAGGGCAGGGCCGCGCGCTTTGGCTCATTGACGGTGCCGGTGCCAGGGAGATTGCCCCTGCTGTCATGGCGCTCCGTCCGGCCGGGGATGATCTGTCCATGCTGGCGGATGGGCAGGTCTCCGGTCTTCGCAATGGCCGGATCACTCCGGTGGATTTGCCGGGAGAGGTGACCAAAGGGCAGCTCCTGCGCAGCCATTTCACCGTCAACGGCCATGTTCTGGCGCTCGCCTCGGGGGGAATTGTTGCCAAAGCCGGGGCGCATGTGGCTGATCCGCTGCTGACGTTTGCGCCGGATGCGACAACGGTTCTGCTGGTTCCGGCCAGCGTGGCGAAGGATACCTCGCAATGGCTTGAGGCAGGGGCTGACGGCAGGTTGACGTTGCGGTTTGTGGCGCAGTGCGACATTCCCCCGCCGGAACTCCTGCCGGTTGATTTCATCGGCCCGCCGCCGCGCCCTGCCGAGGATCTGCCCGCAACTGTGCCTTGTGCGCAAGAGATCCTTTTGCCGCTGCGCCTTGAGCCGGGTGAAGTCCTGATGGATCTGGCGCAAGGGCAGGGGGGCGCTTTGCAGATCCTGACCAATCAGCGCGATGTGACCCTCGATCAGTCTGGCAGCAGCATCGCGGCGCAAGACCCGGCAAATCTGGCGGCGACGCCCCGGAGCATGCGCGACGCCCGCCCGCCCGGGGGCTTTCACATGGTCGATGGCCGGTCATGGCTGAACCCGCCGCGGCTGGAAGGCGGACGGTTTGCGGGCAGCAAATCCGCCCAGCCGCTTTCGCTGCTGTCTACTGCCGCGCTTCCTGCATTCGATACGGGATGGCTGTCCTGGCAACGGGCCGGGCGTCAGATACGGTTTTCCGGTGGACCACAGCCGGTAGATCTGCCGTTGACCGAGGCGATCATCGGTGGCCGGTTCCTTTCGGCGCAGGACGCAAGGGCCTTGCGGTTGCCGGGCGGCGGGATCGCCTGGATGATGGCCTCCGGCCTGTGGCATCAAGAGGCAGACCGGATGTGGCCGCTGGCACTGCGCGTGCAGGATCTGCCGGTCGGTATTGATACCGGCCAGTTTATCGGCCCACAGGTCCGAATTGCGGGACAGGATGGAGCGATCGCCGCAACTCCGGCGACCCGTGCGTTTCGTGTCGGAGGGCTCGATCTTGAGGTGGAGCCTGATTCGGGCAAGGTGCAGGTCACGATTGCAGTGGGCGGGAAGGCGGTGGTTGATGCCGCTGACAGGGGCTTTGTGCATGACCGTCGGATCTCGGTCGCGCAATCCGGTAGTCTGTCTTACTTCCTGACACCTGTGGGGCTGATACCGCTGCGCAGTCTGACGGGCGGGGTGACGGCTGCACCGGATACTTCCGGCCTTGCTGCCGAGGGAGGGGCGATTTTGGCAGAAAGCAATGCAGGCTGGTTGCAGCTGACAAACGCGCAGGCCGGTTGGGCCCGCACCGGTATTCCGTTCCGGAATTCCCTTCTGGCTGACGAGAATGGTAGGCGCTGGGAAATGCGGGATGGCGTGGTTGGGATCAGTTCCGCCGACACCTGGCGCATTGCCCGGCAGGGGCTGGAATTCGATATCGACCGTCTGCTTGGATTTGGAGCGACCCCCGAAGTGGCCGTGGCTGTGACAGGCGCAGGCACGCATGCGGCGCCGGATTTTGGCGGGTTGGGCGGGGTGAACGCGCCAGTTACGGCTGCGCCTTCTGGTCTGCCGCTGGATTCACGCCGGGCAAGTGGTGGAAAATTCATTCTCTACACTAGCGCGGGCCGGATCTGGGATGCCGGTGGCTGGCGGGATGCCGGGCCGGACGAGCGCCCTTGGCAAGCGCGCCAAGCTGCGACGCTGGCGGGGATTTCCGTCGATTTCGACCCTGCTCCCCGCCCGTCGGTTGAAGTGAGGGCCGTAGGGGATGATCGCGCGGCACGGCTGGCTTTCGATTGGGGCCGGGCAGAGGCGATGCCCTTTGATCATGTGACGGCGTTGCATGCCGATGACGGTTCGGGCGAGGTTCTGATCGGGACAAAACTGGGACTGCGGGTTCTTTCTGCAGCCGCTGGTGGCTACACCAATGGACCGATCCGGGTGCCGTTGCGCGCTGGGCAGGCCATTTCCGCATCCGTGACCGCCGCCGGTCGGCCGGACAGCAGCCCGGACCGGGTCGAGGTGGCTTTCTCAGGTGGGGAATGCGCCACCATGCCCGCTCTTGCAAATTTGCCGCAACCTTGCGTGGCAGCGGCAGCGTTGCAGACGCGGTTTGTTTCATCCGATGATTTTTCGCATGTCTCAAAGACGGCGGTAATTGTGCGATGGGCCTATCTGGTCGACGGAAAGCAGCGACCGCTGACCCTGCCGATGGGTGGGCGCATGCCCCATGACCTGTTGGCTGACCGGCTGGACTGTGGGGGCATGCGGGTTGAGCACTGGTTTGGCAGCGGGATCCTGAGGATCGGGCGCGGCCAGTATGAACTGCAGGGCCTGCAGGGCCTTCATTGCCAGCAGGACGAGGCGAAGTTGGATGTGGGCGTGAGCCTGTCGGCAGGGCTGTATGCCTTGCTGCCCAATGGCGCATCCCGCTTTGACGGCAAGGGCTTTGCCGTTGTGCCGGCGGCCCATGCTGCGGCGCTGGCCGAGCGTATTTCGGGGCGTGTTGTGCTTGAGGCCGGCCGCTTGCGCTATGGCCTGGATGGCGGCGTGCCCGTCACAGAGCATCTTTCCTTGTCCGGAAGGTGGGGGCCTTCACCATGGGCGAACGGCAGGCTGGTTCTGGATCAACCAAGGTCGCTGGCCTGGCGTGGTGGTTTGCAGTCAGTCACTGATGCGGGCGTCGTGGCGGCACCCGGTGGCACCCTTGATCCACGGACGCTGGTGGTGATGACCAGCATTGATCCCAAGGTGATGGCGCAGTGCTCGGTCATCCGGGCAGAGTCTCTGGATGGAAAAAGCCACGGCTTGCCAGCCTCTCCCGGTGGCCCTTTGCGACTTTACTGCCGCGATGGCAGCTGGTTGCAGGGCATCACCGATGGAAAAAGTGACACCGGCACTTTCCTTCCTGCCCCGCCGGTTGTGACCGAACGTGCATTGGTGGCGGTCGAGGGCCTTTGGTCTGCCAGTGCAAGCTATGGCGTCGATGGCCTGCCAGCTTCGGTTGCCTTCACCTTCCGCGATGAGCCTGCCCGGCTAGGGGCCGGGCGCTTTGATTTTGATACGCTGAAGGGCGTCGCTGCCCCGTTTGCAGACAAGATTGAGTTGCTGACGGACAGTGGCTGGTGGCGTTCTAAGGCGCCCGATCCTACGTTGCGCGATACCGTGCGGCCAGATGCACCCTTGGATCCTCGCTCGGTCTCCGGTTTTTCGCGGGATCTGTCCCGCCGCACGGGCGATAGTGGCCTGTGTCTTTCAGCTGCCGATGGCAAGAGGCAGTTCTGGTCCGGTGGCAATGCGCTGGAGGCCGCAGCCACCTGCCGCGAAAATCGCGGGCACGATGCTTTGTGGCAATGGTGGCATGAAGACGGGCAGCCGCGCGCTGTTGCCACCAGCCTGAACGGGCTGACGCTGGAACGCGCGCTGATGGGTGGGCGGTTCACGGATCTGGTGCTGAACGGACCTCCGATGCAGGCCGGGAACGGCACGCTTCTGGTGCCGGGTGGGGAGGGCGTTCTGGTGTTGGATCCGCAGAACGGGACGACGCGTGGGATATTTGCGCTGGGTCCCGACGGCGTTCTGATCCGTGCGCCGTCCGGTGATCCGGTCTGGCTTGACCGCACAGGACCTGTGTTGCTTGTCGATGAGGGCGGGGCGCTTGCTCCCGGGCAACTGGCCTGCCCCGGACTTGTCGCTGTCGCAGGAATGCTGCCTGAAGACCATCGCCTGCTGCGGTTTGGTCACGGCGGTGAGGGGTGGGCAGACCTATTGATCACTGGTCCGGGCACCAGAATGCAGGCGTTGATAGAGTGTGACGACCCGGACCAGAGCGTTCAGTGGAGCACCCGGCACGCCGTTGTAGATCACAGCCGCAGCCTGTCACTGGGTGCGGCGCGTATCGACCAGATCCAATTTGCGCTGGTGCCGGCGGGCGTCGTGTTGTCTGACGGACGAAAGGTGTCGTCTGTTCCGGGTGGGCCGGGTCTGGACGCCCTGCGAGGCGTTTCGGTGGTGCCGGGCGATGAGAATATCTTCGTCATTGATGACCAGCGGCTCTTTGAACTGAGCCTTGCACCTGCGATCTCCCATCTGGCCGCCCGTGGAACTGCGGTGCAGCCAGTAATCGCTACTCCGCCAAGCGGCCCGGCACTTGCAGAGGCCGCCCCTGCGTCAAGTGGTCCGGCACCGGCAGAGGTTGCTCCACAAGCCGGGCAATCCTCACGCGTTTCCCCCAGAAGGGCGCCACCCGAACGCCAGTCGCAAGCGGCCCAGTCGGATCCGGTTCCTCCAGCACCGACCAATGCGGCACCGGAGATTCCCCCGTCGGCGACATCGCAACGCGATGAGCCCCCCTATGACGCTGCCGCCGTGCAGGCTACGCTTGCGCGGGTCCTGATGCGCCGGATTGCGGCGGATGGTATCCTCGGCCCGCGCAGCCGTGCCGCAATCGCGGACTGGCAACGGCAGATTGGTGCCGTTGCTACAGGCTTCTTGTCGGCAGGCCAGGTCGGGCTATTGCTAAGCGGGGGCGGACAATGACCGGCCTGGCATTTCAGTGCAGCCGCGTGATCCCGGCGACGGGGGTTTTGGTATTCCGCGGTCCGGACGGTGCGGTTCCGAAAGGTTATCGCGCGTTCGGTCCGCTTTGGGCGATGGTGTTGCCGGGCCATCTGCAAGCCGCCGAACTGAAGAGCATCCCGGCAGGATTTGTCGTGACAAAGCCCGACGCCGTGACAGATCTGCAGGATCAGGTCGATGCATTCTGGCAAGAGACAATTGCCGGACTCTTGCCGGTCCCCATCCCACAGGTGCCATGGTCTGATGCGGGGGTTGCTGACGGGGCGGCTTTGGGCGTGAGCGCGACCAACGAGGCTGCGCGTGGCAGACAGATCGCGGATCATCTGAAAGCGCGCGCGGTAAGCCGGACCGCCACACATGCTTTGCCGTCTTTCGCCGATCTCGCCATTCGCCAGATCGCCATTCTGCATCTGCCTTCATCAGCCGAGGCGACGCTGTTGCGTGGGGAGACAGGGGATTGGGTGCTGGAGTTCCGCGAGAGCGGATCATTGGGGCATCTTTTCGGAGTGATTTCCTGGGTCGAACCGAAAGACAAGGGCCTTGAATGCAGGGCCCCCACAGGGGCGGCGGAAGGCCCGCTTGGGGTGTTGGCCGCATTGGCACGGGCTGTGCAACTGGCCCAATTGGTTGTCGCCAGTGGTCTTGATGCGCAGGATGGGTTGCGGGTCGAGGTCAGCCATGCCGGGCTTTTTGGCAAGAAGGTGGTTCTGACGCTCCGGCCTGAGGATCGCGGGCTTGCGCTTGCAAGGCTGGCGCAGTGGGTTGCTGAAAAACTGCGGTCCCGAAAAGGGTTTCAGGACCGGCTGGAGGGCTTGCCTTGCCGCCCCGCCCTTGTCGCGGATTCAGAGTCGATCCCTGAAGTCGGCGAGCCGAACCTTGATCAACCTTTGCGCTGGTATCGGCAAGATGATGCTGCGGTGGCCCGCTGGACCTATTGCGGCGACCGGGCGACATCGAGCCATTACCCTGCCGGTATTCCCTTCGCCCTTGCTCCCCGGGACGGGGCGGTGGAGGTGATGCGAAGCCCATCGCCCGCCTTCCACGACCTGCCTTCGCAAGCGCGCGCAGCATATGCCGCATGGCTGGCCGGCACGCGCGGCGCGGATGGTTTTCATCCTGATTTTGCCAATCTTTATCTTCAGGGGATGGAATACCGGATCCTGTCAGACGCCGCCCCGAAAGAAGAGGCAGCGGCATTGCTGACAGAGATCCAGCGGGTCAGAACGCTGCTGGACCAAGCTGATCCGTTGATCGGGCGCATAGACACCCTGTCAGACTGGCTTTGCGCCATCGGGAAAGGCCCGGCCGGGCCTTTGGCATTGCAGGGGCCGTTGACCCGCCTGGTGACGCTGGGCAAGGCGGTGGCTGAGGGGCGTGCATTGGTCAAGGCAGACCTGCTTGGATTGATGGAGGTGACCGGTGATCTGATCTCACCAGATGCGCTGCTGCTCGGTGTGCCCGCTGATTGGCCGGATGAATTGATGCTGACGCCGTCATCAAAGCCACTTGTCGCGAGATATGTCTCGCTTTGCGGCTTGTGCGATGTGGAGCGCCATGTGTTCCGGCTTGAGGGAGGGCCGGTGCCGGACCTTCGCGCCTCTGCCCGGCTGTGCGCCCTGCTTTCATCCGGTGGGAGCACGGCGGCGGAGGGGCGATGATGGAACCCGGCAAGCGCATTCTGTGGGTCTTCGTTCTGGGTGGGATCGCCTCGTTTGTGCTGGCGGGGGCTTTTTCAGAACTCTCTTCAGGCACCCGCTTTTGGCTTGGTGCGCTGGTTCTGGGGCTGTTGATCTGGATCTTCCGGACAAAGAAGCCTGTTGAAAAGACACCTGTTGCACAAGCTTTGTCGCTGGAACAATCGGAAAGGAGCTTCGCCGCCCGGCCTTTGCCGGATTGGGGCGGGGCCGGACCGTCACCGGCGAAGGCCGGAGTGTCAAGGACGGAACCATCGGCAGCGCCATCGAACAAGCCGGAGGGGCCGCAGCCGCAGGCTGGCGCGGATACGGCACCCGCCGGGCCTTGGGGCAAGGCCGCAAAGCCGACATCGCCGGAGAGCCCTGCGGACGCTTGCCCGGCTGGCCCATCAGCCCGACCCGCCCCGGCGCAACGGGCAGCCGGTGATGCATAAGCGGGATGGGTGCCCGGCGGGCAAAACGCAACCGTGCAAGGTGTCGGTGTCGGCGGTCTTGTGTATATCGGCCCCCCGCTCCGGGATGGCAAGCCGGATCATGGCCAGCCGCGGTGCTGGATCGACCCGGCACTTTCGGCACGAAGCGCGACCCGTGATCCCGAGGGGCGCGGGCTGACCTATTGGCCAAGCTATCGCGATCTTCCGCCCGAGAGCCGTGCGACCTATCTCGACTGGCTGGCCAGCGGGCGGCAGGATGCGACCTGCAATCCGGGTTATATGTTCATGTATTTCTATGGGTTGGAGCACCGCTTTCTGCGCGATGCCTCGCCCGAAGCGGAGCGGCGCGAAATCATTGCAGAAGTGGCACGGCTGCACGACCTTTGGTCTGCCAGCGGATCAGCGCGCCGCTATTTGGGTGAATTCATCAATTTCGCCGGATTGCAGATGGACGGCCCACCCTCGGAGCCCTCGAAAGCCGAGCGCAGTTGGGAGCTTCCCCTGCAGCTGAAGGCAGGGGTTGGCGCACGCATCCTTCGCGGGCAGGCCCTGACAGCGGATTGGCTGCTGGCCTGGTTTATAGCGCATCCGGAAACCCGGTTGCGCACCCCCGCCACCCGCTGCGCGCCGGAATTCGAGGCCTTGTTCCGGCATGTTTTCGAGGCACGTTTCCCGGACGGGCTGACACCGAGGATGCCGCGCAAGGTGTTGACGGCCAGCTACTGTGCTGCTTCCGGTACGTTCGAGGTGAGTTTCCAGCCGCAGATTGATGGCAGGGCGGTGCCCGATGTCTCGGGCCTGAAATCACCATTGACGGCGGCACATGCCATCGCCGAGCAAGCCACAGACCGGCTGGCCGGTTTGAGCCGCTATCTGGGCCGGAACCCGCAGGGCCGGGGCACGCTGGAGGCTGCTGCGCTTTTGCCGATCGAAATTGCCGGAATTTTCCCGTCGGAAGGTCTGGCCGCGCTGGCAGACTGGGCGGGCGATGTGGTGGCGATGGGAGGAACAGTGCCGGTGGAGGATCTGCTGATCAGGCTGGAGGGCGAAGTGCCCAAGCGGATCGGGCGGCGACAGCTGGCGGATGCAGCGGCGGCCCTGGCACGGATCGGCTTTGGCATGGCGCCAGACGCCGATTTCTCATTGCGCGGCCCCCGGATTGGCGAGCCGGTGGTGCTGTTTGCAGCAGGCGCGTCACCGGATGGCCCACCCACAGAGGCGTATCGCAGTGCCATGTTGCAGCTTGCGCCTGGTGCCGCGCTGGCCCAGGCCGATGGCGTGGTGTCCCCGGGCGAGCGGGCGGCGCTTGCGGCGCGCATTTCCGGCATCTCCGGTCTTGCGGCTGGCGAAGCGACGCGGCTGGCGGCCAATCTCGACTGGCTGCTGGCGGTGCCAGCCGACATGGCCGCGATCCGCGCGCGCATCGCAGATGCGTCGCCGGCGGCGAAAGAAGGGCTTCGAGTGGCATTGATCGCCATGGCTGTGGGGGCCGGTGAGCTGATCGGGCCTGCCGAGGTGGGACGGATCGAACAGGTCTACCGCATGATGGGGCTGGATCCCGGACAAGCCTATTCCGATCTGCATGCCGGTGCGACCACCGATGCGCCTATTACAGTCCGCCTTGCCGAACGCCCGGAGGCAGGCGAACCGATTCCAGTTTTCGGGCCGGACCGGGAAAGCGGCATAGCGCTGGATATAAACCGCATCGCGGCGATCCGTGCCGATACCGAAGCGGCGTCAAAGGTTCTTGGCGCGATCTTTGCCGATGCGCCGGACCCGGTGTCGGATGATGCCGATCCACCGCCCGCCACAGCTGCGGCAGAACTGCCTGCGGCGCTGTTTGGGCTGGAGCCGCGACAAGCGGCCTTTGTCCGCGCGGTGATCGCCCGTGCGCATTGTACCGAGGAGGACATGGCGGGCCTGGCAGAGGCGCACGGGTTGATGGCCGCAGGTGCGGTGGAGGCGGTGAACGAATGGTCCTTTGCCCGCCATGACGAGGCCATTCTGGAATTCTATGGTGATTATGAGATCAACGCAGGCATCGCCGCCGCGTTGACTGCCGCATTGCAGGAGGACAGCCATGTCAACACTCAGACCCCGTGAGCGGGACGCCATCGTACAGGCCCTCCGGGCCGGGGTGGTCCCGAGACTCGGCTTGCGCCATTTGCAGGTGGGCCGGGCGCGCGAAATCGGAGAGCTTGTCCGCGACATGGACCGCATTGCAGGTGGCGGTGCGGCGATCCGTTTCGTGATCGGGGAATATGGCTCGGGTAAGACTTTCTTCATGAACCTGATACGGCTGGTCGCGCTGGAAAAGGGGCTGGTGGTGATGTTCGCCGATCTTGCGCCCGACCGAAGGATCCACGCGACCGGCGGCCAGGCGCGAGGGCTTTACGCGGAAATGGCGCGCAACCTGTCGACCCGGACCCGGCCTGATGGCGGGGCGCTGTCCAGCGTGGTGGAACGGTTCGTCAGCCAGGCCCAGCAACAGGCCGAGACGCAAGGGGTTGCGACCGCATCCGTGATCCGCGAACGGCTGGCGCATTTCGAGGAGATGACCGGCGGTTTCGATTTTGCCCAAGTGGTGCGCCGGTATTGGGAGGGGCACGAGACCGGCGATGAGGATCTGAAATCGGCGGCATTGCGCTGGCTGCGGGGTGAGTATGCGACGAAATCCGATGCGCGCAAGGCAATCGGGGTGCGCACCATCGTCGATGACGCCAATGTCTATGACCAGTTGAAACTGATGTCGGCTTTCACTCTTGCTGCCGGTTACAAAGGGCTTCTGGTTGGCCTCGATGAGATGGTGAACCTGTTCAAGCTGACCTCGGCGCAGGCGCGCAATGCCAATTCTGAACAGATCCTGCGCATCCGGAACGATGTCTTGCAGGGCAGCGCGTGCAATCTGGGCTTCCTGATGGGGGGCACGCCGGAATTCCTGCTCAGCACTCGGCGGGGCCTTTACAGCTATGAGGCCTTGCAGTCGCGTCTTGCCGAGAACAGTTTCGCGCGCGACGGTCTTGTGGACCTGTCCGGCCCGGTGATCCGGCTGGGCGGTCTGACTCCGGAGGATCTTTTCGTGCTGTTGCAGAACATCCGGTCGGTGATGCTGGATGAGGCGCAGGCTCTGCCTGACGCGGCCTTGCAGGCATTCATGATCCATTGCAGTGCCCGGATCGGGGAGGCGTATTTCCGCACACCGCGCAACACCATCACCTCTTTCGTGAACATGGTGGCGATCCTCCAGCAGAATCCGGGCACCGCATGGTCTGATCTGATTGCCACGGTGGAGCTGCAGGTGGATCAGGGTGACGACATGGGCGATGTTGCAGATTCGTCGTCTGCGCCGCAAGGCGAAGATGATGACGGCCTGACCAGCTTCCGGCTGTGACCACGCCCGCCGCCTTTGACCGGCTGGCCCATCCGTTGCGCAAATGGATCCGGTCGCAGGGGTGGGCGGAACTGCGCCCGCTTCAGGTCCGGGCGATCCACGCGGTGATGGACGGGGATGATGATCAGATCATCGCAGCCGCGACCGCGGGAGGAAAGACCGAGGCCGTATTTCTGCCCCTTATATCGCAGGTTCTGGACGTCCGGTCTTCGGGTGGCTTCGAATTGCTGTATATCGGGCCGCTGAAGGCTCTGATCACCGATCAGGCACGGCGGTTGCACGATATCTGCGCGGAGGCTGATATCCGCGTCACGCCCTGGCATGGCGATATTGGTGCGGGGATCAAGGCTAGGGCGCTGCGCGACCCACAGGGGATCCTGCTTATCACGCCGGAATCGCTTGAGGCGCTGTTTGTCCGGCGCGGCATCGAAATCCCGCGACTGTTTGCGGGCACCCGCGCCGTGGTGATCGACGAGCTGCACACCATGCTGGAAAGCGAACGCGGGACGCAGTTGCGCTCCCTTATGAACCGGCTGGATGCGCGCCTTGGGCGCAGGCTGCGACGGATCGGGCTCTCAGCCACGCTGGGCGACATGCAGGCGGCCTGCGCCGTGCTGCAACCGGATGCGCCGGATTCGGTCGGCCAGATCAGGGTTGATGGGGGTGGGGAGCTGCAGGTGCAGCTGCGTGGCTATCTGTCGGGTGCCGAGGAAGGCGAAGGGGCGACAGCGGATATCGCGGCACATCTTTTCGCCCATCTGCGGGGGCGAGACAATCTGGTGTTTGCAGGTAGCCGACAGTCGGTCGAGATCTATGCCGACCGGCTGCGTCAACTCTGTGAAGACTCGGCGCTGCCTAATGAATTCTATGCGCACCACGCCAACCTTTCCCGCGAGCATCGTGATTTCGTCGAGCAGAGGTTGAAAGCGGGCACCCTGCCGACCAGCGCTGTCTGCACCTCCACGCTCGAGTTGGGAATCGACATCGGCGAAGTGGCCTGCGTGGCCCAGATCGGCGCGCCGTTCAGCGTGGCTGCGTTGCGCCAGCGGCTCGGGCGTTCGGGCCGACGGGCGGGGCAACCGGCGATCCTGCGGCAATATGCTGTCGAAGCGCGCCTTTCGGGAGGCGACAATATCTCCGACCGGCTGCGTCTGGGCCTTTTGCGCGCCATCGCCATGATCGAGCTGTTGGTCGAGGGCTGGTGCGAGCCGCCTGATAAGCGCGGCCTGCATCTTTCGACCCTTGTGCATCAGGTTCTTTCGGTGATCGCAGAGCGGGGCGGGATCACGGCGGCGGGGCTCCATCGCTTGCTCTGCCAGCAGGGGCCATTCCGCAACGTCGATGCCACAATGTTCGGGGCGGTTCTGCACGCCATCGGCCGGCCGGAAGCGGGTCTGATCGAGCAGGAGGCTGGCGGGCTGTTGTTGCCCGGACCCGTCGGCGAGCGGCTTCTGGGGCATCATTCCTTCTACGCGGTCTTCCACACTCCCGAGGAATACCGGCTGCTGCATGACGGCCAGGAGCTGGGGATGATCCCGGTTGACAATGTGCTGGCTCCGGGGATGCTGCTTATCTTTTCAGGGCGGCGCTGGCACGTCAGGGCCGTTCACCCCGAAGAGCGGATTGTCGAGGTCGAACCTGCGCGCGCCGGAACCCCGCCGGTTTTCGGCGGCGAGCCCGGACGGGTGCATGATCGGGTGGTGGCGCGCATGTTCGATCTTCTGGAGGGGGACAGGCAACCCGTCTGGCTGAACAAGACCGCGCTTTCCCTGTTGCGCGAGGCGCGGCAGCAATTCACCTGCATGCCGCTCCACAATGGCAATCTGTTCAGTGACGGCCCCAACAGCCATGTGATCGCAACCCGGTACGGCACGGTCCGCACCACCACCCTGGCCCTCACATTCCAGGCCGCCGGCTATCTGGTTCAGCAGCATGACGGTATATTGGAACTGTCTGGGCCAGCAGATCTCATCGCGCCCGGATCCTTGCTGTCCGGGCTGGCAAAAGGCAAAGAGCCTGTTTTTCGCCTCGAAGAGGCAACGCTCACGATCGAGAAATATCACCCTTGGCTCACCCCGGAGCTACGAAACGCGGATGCCATGACTTCGCGACTTGACCCCGACGCCTTGCAAGAGGTTTGCAGGACTATTATTGGTTGGTGAAACAGATTGGTAGCATTTCAAGAGGGACCGCCATGGCGCTGAGGTTTTTCTCAGTTGACCTGCTCCTGATTGCCGGAAACGCAAGGATTGCCCGCGGGCGGATCGGACAGGAACGGCAGCCCTGAGCAACTGCGGCAGCTTCGGCGAAGCGCCTATGCTGTTCGTCCAATCCTGTCGCCTCTGGTCCGTAGCGGACTGGTGATCGAAAAATGCAGCACATTTCACGGGCAGACTGCACAGGGCTTTTTTCCTGCCATGATTGCAGCCAGCCTCGATGCGGTCGTTGTTTGCAAATATGTCGAGGTTGGCCGATGAGATGACAACAATTGCAAGGTTCAGGCCAAGCATGCCGCAAGCATATGAAGTAGTTCGCCCTGAACAATTTACATATCATTGATTTTGCTATGAAACGTGGCGTTTTTTCTCGCTTCTGACTGCAGGGTTTTGTATGGTTCTGGCCGAAACCCTGCAATTTCGGTTCTGGTCATGAAGCACCGTCCGGGTTCCCCGGAGCAAGATGACCTGCTGCGCCCGCGCTTGATCGACCTGATCGATAGGCGGCACGAGTTGGTGAAGCTGGCGGCATTGATCGACTGGGATGTGTTCGAGCGGAAGTGGGCGGGGTTCTTTCCGTCCCACAAGGGGAGGCCCGCGACGGAACTGCGGTTGGTGGCGGGCCTGCTGTATCTGCAGCATGACTATCGGCTGTCGGACGAGGCGGTTGTCGCTCGCTGGGTCGAGAACCCCTATTACCAACACTTCACCGGGAAGACCTTCTTCCAGCATCGGCCGCCGATTGACCCGTCGTCGCTGACGCGCTAAGGGGGCGGATCGGAGAAGAAGGTGTCGAATGGTTGCTGACCCAGTCGATCCGGGCGGGGCAAAAGTCCGGCGTGATCGATGAGGACAACGCCAAGCGCGTGGCCGTCGACACGACTGTCATGGAGAAGAACATCGCCTATCCGATGGATGCCCGGCTCTACGAGCGAGCGCGCGATCAGTTGGTGGCGCTGGCGCAAGAGGCCGGGGTGGAGTTTCGCCAATCCTACGCCCGCCTTGCACCCCGGCTGGCTCTGCAGGTGGGCCGCTACGCCCATGCCAAGCAGTTCAAGCGCATGCGCAAGGCATTGAAAAAGCTTAAAGGATATACCGGCAGGGTCATGCGCGACCTGCGCCGCCACCTCGCTGACATCCCCGAAGGCAGCTTGCGGGATCGGATCATAGCCAAGCTCGCCCTCATGTCGCACCTGCTGCACCAGGCGCCCAAGGGGGCGGACAAGATCTACGCCCTGCATGAACCCGATGTCGATTGCATCTCGAAAGGCAAGGCCCGGGTACGCTATGAATTCGGTTGCAAGGTCAGCGTCGCCACCACATTGGACGAGGGCTTCGTGGTCGGCATGCGCAGCTTTGCCAGCAACCCCTACGACGGCCACACCCTGAAGGAAGCCCTCGAACAGGTGGCGATCCTTACCGACCAGCGCCCCGATCTGGCCGTCGTCGATCGCGGCTATCGCGGCCATGGCGAAGACAAAACCCGTGTCCTGATCAGCGGCACAAGGCGCGGGTTGAAGCCAAAACTGATCGCTGATCTCCGCCGCCGCAGTGCCATCGAAGCCGAGATCGGCCACATGAAAACCGACGGCCGCCTGTCCCGATGCACCCTGAAAGGCACCATCGGCGACGCGGTCTTCGCCGTCATGAACGCCTGCGGACACAACATCCGCAAGATCCTGGCACACCTCCTGGCTTGGCTTGCCTGGATTATCGCCGTGCTAGGGACCCCGAAAATCCCGCCAAGCCGCAGCTACCTGCCCGCAGATGCAGCGTGAAAGCGTTGTTCAGCGCGAACGAAGTAAAGACATTTCCGCAGCGGGTTAGATTGGCGTGGGGAGCGACTACCGCGTTGGATATTGCGAAACAGTTGTAACCGTCCGGTCTGACCGCTACCGGTTCCAGCGCCAAGGCAGCAGATCATCGACCTTGGTGATCTTGTAGTCCTGGATGCGGGCGAGGGTATCTGCGAGCCAGGCGTTGGGATCGACGGTGTTGAGCGTGGCCGTTTCG